>NZ_JACESD010000002.1:0-118116 GCF_013911995.1 Euryhalocaulis sp. | reverse complement strand
ATCCAGCACAAGTCCGTCCACGCGTTCCTGGTGCAGCTGACCAAAGCGCAGGGCCAGACCCGTCCCATAGGAAATGCCATAGACATAGCGGGGGCCGGAGCCGCCAAATTCCGCAATCAGGCGATCAAGATCGTAAGCCGCGTTCGTCATGGAAAACGCTTTTGTGCGGTCCGCGTTTTCCCAGACCTCTCCGAAGCAAGGCCCGAATTCCTGACCGGCGAGTTGTGATCCTGCGGCGCTCTGAACTGTTTCGCCCTCGCATAGCCGCGCCGAGCGTCCGGTTCCGCGATGATCGGGGATGAACACGTCATAGCCAGGGAAACGCGCCTGAAATTCCTCAATACGCGTGTAGAAGGATGCGCCGGATTCCCCCGGTCCGCCTGACAACATCCAGAATTCGCCGACCCGTTCAGTTTGGGCCGGAAATTTACGGACAAAAATATCGATCTTTTCACCGCCGGGTTCCGCAGGGCGGAGAGGCGCGGCGAATATCGCACATACACTTCCCGGCGCGGCCCGGTCTTCGTCCAGACATTCCCCGAAGCGAGGATCCCTCTCGGCCCCGGCGTCCGCCGCGCCCGAAACGGGAGCGCCTGTAGCGCAGGCGGAAAGGAAGAGGGCCGCAGCCCCCGCAAGGTAGAAGGAAACTCGATCAGGCATGTTTTCTCGTCCGGGTTAGCCGTCGGCGGAATATGGCGACAGAAAAGGGATGCGTCCGCTATCCAGACCGGATGCGTTTTGGGCTGTTAGCGGACTGGTTTTCTTAAACCCGGGACGCCTAAAGCAGCATCGTGACGGGGTCTTCGATATAGCGTTTGAAGGCTTGCAGCCATTTTGCGCCCGTCGCGCCGTCCACCACGCGATGGTCACAGGTCAGCGTGACCGTCATCACGGTCGCCTTGGCCAGCGCGCCGTCGGTGACGACCGCCCGCTCCTCGCCTGCGCCGACGGACATGATCATGCCCTGCGGCGGGTTGATGACGGAAGCGAAATTCTTGATGCCGAACATGCCCAGATTGGACAGGCTGAACGTGCCGCCCTGATATTCTTCCGGCTTCAGCTTTCGCTCGCGCGCCCGAGTGGCGAGGTCTTTCATCTCTTCGGAGATCTGCGCCAGGCCCTTCTGGTCCGCGTCGAAGATGATCGGCGTAATAAGCCCGCCCTCAATCGCCACGGCGACGGAAACATCGGCGTGTTTGTGCAGCGCCACGCCTTCATCGGTCCAGCTGGCGTTTGCCTTGGGTTGTTGTTTCAGGGCCAGGGCGGACGCCTTGATCAGCAGGTCATTGACCGAGACCTTCACGCCCTCCGGCGCCTTGGCGTTTATGTCCTTGCGGAAGCCCAGCAGCGCATCCAGCCGGCAATCCACGGTCAACGGGAAGTGCGGGATGTCCCGGAAGGATTCCGACAGGCGTTTGGCGGAAATTTTCTGGATATTGTCGGCTTTGACCAGTTCGTAACGGTCGCGCGCGATGCCGTATTTGGCCAGCGGGCCGTCGGCGGAGGCGGCGGCGTCCGGGGCGGCGGCCTTGGGCGCGGCCTTGTCCCCGGCCGGCTTTTTCTTGCCCAGTCCTTCCTCGGCCGCCTTCAACGCGTCTGCCTTGACGATCCGGCCCTTCGGCCCGGTGCCTTTTACATCGGCCAGGTCGAAGCCTTCATGCAGGGCGATGCGGCGCGCCACGGGGCTCGCCTTGATGCGCTCGCCCCCGTCCGTTTCCGTCTGAACCTTCTTGCGCTCGTCGGACGACAGGGCCTTATCCGCGTCCCCGGGCTTAGCAGCCGGCTTGGGCGGCTTGCCGGCCTTTGGCTCGGAGGAAGCTTCATCCGCAGATTTGTCTTGAGATTTCGCCTTGGGCGAGTCTTCGGATTCTGGTTTCTGATCTTCACCGCCGGATTCATCCCTGCCACCGGCATCGGCGCCGCTGGGCTGGTAGCCCTCCAGCGCGCTCTTGTCCTCCCCCTCATCAAGAAGCAGGGCGATGGGCGCGTTGACCTTCACGCCTTCAGAGCCGGCCTCGACCAGCAGCTTGCCGACCGTGCCTTCCTCGACGGCTTCGACCTCCATCGTGGCCTTGTCGGTCTCGATCTCGGCGATGATGTCGCCGGAGGATACAGAGTCGCCTTCCTTGACCAGCCATTTGGAGAGAGTCCCCTCCTCCATGGTGGGCGAAAGCGCGGGCATCGTGACTTCAATCGGCATGGTTCGAGACCCTAATCGAGATAGCAGACGGCCTTGGCGGCCGTGATGATTTCTTCGGTTCCCGGAAGCGACAGCGCCTCCAGATTGGCGGCATAGGGCAACGGCACATCGGCCTGATGCACGCGGGCGGGCGGCGCGTCGAGATAGTCAAACGCCTCGGCGGTCACGACAGAGGCGACTTCAGCGCCGACGCCGAACCGGCCCCAGCCCTCCTCGCAACAAACCACCCGATTGGTCTTCTTGACCGAGTTCACGACCGTCTCGGTATCCAGCGGGCGGATTGTGCGCAGATCGATGACTTCGGCGTCGATGCCATTTTCTTCGGCCAGCCTTTCGGCGGCCTCCAGCGCGAATTTCACCATCCGGGAATGGGCGACCAGCGTGACGTCGGATCCTTCGCGGCGAATGCGCGCCTTGCCGATGGGCAGAACCCAGTCATCCCAGTCGGGAACGTCAAACTCGTCGCCATAGATCAGCTCGTGTTCGAGGAAGACGACCGGGTTGGGATCGCGGATGGCGGCCTTCAGCAGGCCCTTGGCGTCCGCCGAGTCATAAGGCGCAATCACTTTCAGACCGGGCACCATGCCGTACCAGGCGGAATAATCCTGGCTGTGCTGGGCGCCGACGCGGGAGGCGGCGCTGTTGGGGCCGCGGAACACGATGGGGCACCCCATCTGGCCGCCCGACATATAGAGCGTCTTGGCCGCCGAATTGATGATGTGGTCGATGGCCTGCATGGCGAAGTTCCAGGTCATGAACTCCACGACCGGACGCAGGCCGCCAAAGGCCGCGCCGACGCCCAGCCCGGCAAAGCCGTGTTCGGTGATCGGCGTATCCACCACCCGCTTGGCGCCAAATTCCTGCAGCAGCTCGCGCGTAACCTTGTAGGCGCCCTGATATTCGGCGACTTCCTCGCCCATCACGAACACGGTTTCGTCGCGGCGCATCTCCTCGGCCATGGCGTCGCGAAGCGCGTCCCGTACGGCGACCGGTTTCCATTCTGTGCCATCGGGCGGCGTGGGGTCGGATGCATCGGGCTGACCGCGGAACGCGGGCACGCCCAGCGCGCGGGATTCGTCTTTTTCGCCTTCGGGCTTGGGCGGGGTCTTGGATTTGGCCGGCTGAGCCTCTGCCGACTCTTCAGCGTCATCCCGACCATCATCGGCGTCGTCCGAGTCGCTGTCAGACGACGCATCAGACGCGCCGCCAGCCTGGTAACCTTCCAGCGCGCTCTCTTCCTCGCCCTCTTCCAGAAGAACGGCGATCGGCGCATTCACCTGAACGCTTTCGGAGCCTTCGTCGACCAGCAGCTTGCCGACCGTGCCCTCATCGACGGCTTCAACCTCCATCGTGGCCTTGTCGGTCTCGATCTCGGCGATGATGTCGCCGGAAGACACGGAGTCGCCTTCCTTGACCAGCCATTTGGAGAGAGTCCCCTCCTCCATGGTAGGCGAAAGCGCCGGCATCGTAACGGTAATGGGCATAGTCTTACGGTCTCAACTCTTTGAGGTCTCTAGCGAACGCCGCTTTCTTCAAGAAAACGCTCGCGCCGCTCATCCAGTTCGAATTTGGCGGCGTCTATTTCTTCCTGCATGGCGGTGACTTCCGCAGTGGTGGCCGCGTGGATGGCGCCGGCCAGACGGTCATAATCGGCCTGCGCCTCCGTCTGGATGCAGCCCAGATGCGCCATTACGGCCTCCAGATAAGAGGCGTGGCGGTCTACCGCTTCGTTATATTCGTCCACGGTCCGGATACGGCCCTGTTTCGGCGCTTTTGGCGCTTCACAGCCTGTCAGCACATATTCAGGGTTCTCACCCACCGGGCGCTGATCCAGATCGCCCGCAGCCGCGGGGGCGGCCAGCGCCGCCGTCAGGCCGAGTATCAGCACGGCGCGGCGCATCACGCCTCCACCAGCACGTCCGTCCACAACTCGGACGGGTCGGGTTCGGGGCTGTCCTTGGCGAACTCGGCGGCTTCGTTGATCTGCGCCTTGATCTCCTTGTCGATCTCTTTCAGCCCGTCCTCATCGGCCCATCCCGCGTCCAGCAGCCAAGCTTTGACCTTGTCGATGGGGTCGGATTTTTCGCGGATGTCCTGGACTTCCTCCCGCGTGCGGTACTTCGCCGGGTCGGACATGGAGTGGCCGCGATAGCGGTATGTCTGGATTTCCAGAATATAGGGGCCTTTGCCGGAACGGGCGTGTTCGACCGCCTTCTTGCCGGCGTCGCGCACTTTCAGCACGTCCATGCCGTCAACCTGCTCGCCCGGAATGTCGAAGGCGGCGCCGCGCTCATACAGGCCTTCCGAGTGCGCGGCGGCGCGCTGTACGGAAGTGCCCATGGCGTAGCGGTTATTCTCGATGATGAAGACGGTCGGCAGCTTCCAGAGCGAGGCCATGTTGAAGGCCTCATAGACCTGACCCTGGTTCGCCGCGCCCTCGCCGAAATAGGTCAGGCAGACGCCGTTGTCCTCGGCATATTGATGCGCGAACGCCAGGCCCGCTCCCAGCGGCGCCGGCGCGCCGACAATGCCGTGCCCGCCGAAGAAATTCTTTTCCCGGCTGAACATGTGCATCGAGCCGCCCTTGCCCTTGGAATAGCCGTCGATGCGCCCGGTCAGCTCGGCCATCACGCCTTTCGGGTCCATGCCGGTGGCCAGCATATGGCCGTGGCAGCGATAGGCGGTTACCACGCGGTCATCGGGTTTCAGATTGGCCTGCATGCCGACCACGACCGCTTCCTGCCCGATATAGAGGTGACAGAAGCCGCCGATCAGCCCCATGCCATAAAGCTGGCCGGCCTTTTCCTCGAACCGGCGGATCAGCAGCATCTCTTTGTAAAGATGCAGCAATTCATCCTGCTTCGCGTCGATCTTCGGCTTTGAAGACCGGCTGGAAGCCGATTTGCTGCGGGACGGGGATTTTGTGGTCTTGCGTTCAGCCATGGTCTCTCGCCTGACAGGTGAAGGCGGCGCGTATGACGCGCCCGGCGAGAGGATGTAGTCAGTAAATGACGCTGACGTAAAGCGGGCTGACAGAAGCTGTGCAGTGAATTCAATTCACATGCGAAGCATCTGCCTCCAGCCGGACGACATAGTCATCCGGGTTTGCGAAATTCAGGATTTCGCGGGCGCGCTCGTCAACCAGATCCAGATCCAGCGAGCTTTCACGCAGCCGCGCGGCGCGGTCTTCAAGCTCGCGGCGTTCGGCGCGCGCGACTTTCAGTTCGCTTTCAAGTTCGGAAATATGGGTCTTGTAGCCGGCCCAGGCCAGAACGCCCTGATCGCCGGACAGGCCATGATAGCCAAAATAGACTACCAGTCCGGCGAGGAAAAAAGTCGGTATGGCGCGCCTTATGGCTTTCACGGTCACTCACCCCTGATCCGCGATTATGATCCGCGAACTCGATGGCATGAAAATGACAGCGGAGCCTTAGCGAAAGGCAAAGAAACAGGGTTAGCGGCTGGTAAACGCAGCCGGAGAAATCCGCCCTAATTGGCGAGGAAGTTCCGGCCCGCGTAAACGGCCATGTCGTCCAGCGCCTCTTCGATGCGCAGAAGCTGGTTGTATTTCGCCAGGCGATCAGAGCGCGCCAGCGATCCCGTCTTGATCTGTCCGCAATTCGTGGCGACCGCCAGATCGGCGATCGTCGAATCCTCGGTCTCGCCGGAACGGTGCGACATCACGGCGGCATAGCCGGAGCGATGCGCCATATCGACCGCTTCCAGCGTTTCGCTGAGCGTGCCGATCTGGTTGACCTTCACAAGGATTGCGTTGCCGACGCCGCGGCTGATGCCGTCGGCCAGCCGCTCCGGGTTGGTCACGAACAGATCGTCGCCGACCAGCTGCACGCGGTCGCCGATCTGATCGGTCAGCGCCTTCCAGCCATCCCAGTCATCCTCGTCCATCCCGTCTTCGATGGAGACGATGGGATAGTCCTCGGACAGCTTGGCCAGATAGGCGGCGTGTTCATCGGCGCTGAGGGTGCGCCCCTCGCCCGCCAGATTATATTTGCCGTCTTTGAAATATTCGGAAGACGCGCAATCCAGGGCGAAGACCATTTCCTCGCCGATTTCATAGCCGGCGTCCTTGATGGCCGCCGTGATATGATCCAGCGCCTCGCCGGCCGATTTAATATCGGGGGCGAAGCCGCCCTCATCGCCGACATTGGTGGACAGGCCCGCCTGCTTCAGACGGGATTTCAGGGCATGAAACACTTCCGCGCCGCCGCGCAGGGCGTCGCTAAACCGGTCGAAGCCAACCGGCATGATCATGAATTCCTGAATGTCGATGGGATTGTCGGCGTGCGCGCCGCCATTGAGCACGTTCATCATCGGCGTCGGCAGAACCCGCGCCTGAACGCCGCCGACATAACGATACAGCGGCAGTCCCATGGAGTCGGAGGCCGCCTTCGCGGTCGCCAGGGAGACGGCCAGAATCGCGTTTGCGCCCAGACGGGACTTGTTTTCTGTCCCGTCCAGCCCGATCAGAACCTGGTCGATGCGGCTCTGATCGGTCGCATCGAAGCCCGAAAGCGCGTCAAAGATTTCGCCATTGACGTTTTCGACCGCGTTCTCGACGCCCTTGCCGGCGTAACGGTCGCCGCCATCGCGCAGCTCATGCGCCTCATGCGCGCCCGTGGAGGCGCCGGAGGGCACGGCGGCGCGGCCAACCGCGCCATCTTCGAGCACAACTTCACACTCAACGGTCGGAAATCCCCGGCTATCGAGGATCTCGCGACCGATGATGTCGACAATGGCCGTCATCGGCGAACCGCCTTTGATGCTATTCTTTGGGTTCGGTCACTTGCCGGCCGCGATAGATGCCGGTTTTGAGATCGATATGGTGCGGGCGCTTCAGTTCGCCCGTGTCCTGATCCTCGACATAAGCCGGGCTGGACAGCTGGTCGTGGCTACGGCGCATGCCGCGCTTGGACTTGGTGACTTTTCTCTTAGGAACGGCCATCGGCCCGTCTCCGTATAATTGTTCGCGAAACAAAAACGGCGCGCTTTTGAACGCGCCGTGTTCAGTGACCCGCGCAAATAGCTTCATTCGCGCTTTTTCTCAAGGCTGTGACGCGGAATTTCGCAGCCAGCCCCTGCAATGCTTCTAAAGCGCGCGACCTCGCGCCCTAGCGGTGGCGCGTGACGTCGCCGCCCATGCTGGATTCCGCGTCAAAGCTGGCGGGGTCGCCATAGACATCCAGAACGCCGCCCATGCTGGCATCGCCGGAGAACCGTTCGGATGCATAAAGCTCGGCGACTCCGCCGGTTGACGCGTCAGCGGACACCTCGCGGCACTCCAGTCCCCGCGCTTCCAGCTCGCCGCCCGTGGATACGTCCAGCGACAGTGAATCGCATGTCCCCTGGAAACTGACCAGCGCCCCGGTGGACACGTCGATCTCCAGCGGCGCGGTGAAATCTCCGCTGACCGCGGCGTCGATCCCGCGGGAAAATTCGGCCTCTTCCAGAGAAGGCATGGTTACTGTGATGCGGGCGTCCAGACTGCGGGTGCGGCCGAGGAAGCGGGCGCGCTGATCGATGTCCAGCTCGCCATTCTTGACCTCTATGGACAGCTCATCGGCATCCTTGTCCGATGCATCGATCCGGACCGACGCCTCCGGGCCTACAGTGACTTCCAGTTCAAATTGCCCCCCGACATCCAGCGAATCGAAAGAGCCCAGCGGCAGTAAATCGCCGTCCTGTGCGTTTGCCGTTCCGGAAAGCAGAACCCCGGCCGCAGCGGCCAGAAGCAATTTCGTTTTCATCATGCCCATCCCTTGAAGCCTCGGGCGCATTATACGCCCGTTTCAGGAAATAGGGATGAATTGAACGAACCGATTGGATGCATCGGTCACAGGAAAAAGATCAGACCAGCCGACTTTGCTCGACCGCGGCCCCGATAAAGCTGGAAAACAGCGGGTGCGGTTCAAACGGCCGGGACTTCAGTTCCGGGTGGAACTGGACCCCGATAAACCAAGGATGATCCTCGAATTCGACGATCTCCGGCAGCAGGCCGTCCGGCGACATGCCGGAGAATTTCAGGCCCTGCGATTCCAGCTGTTCGCAATAGTGATTGTTCACTTCATAGCGATGGCGGTGGCGCTCGCTGATCTCGGCCGAGCCATAGATTTCATGCACGCGGCTGCCCGGCTTCAGGGCCGCCTGATATGCGCCAAGACGCATGGTGCCGCCAAGATCGCCGTCGCGGGCGCGTTTCTCAAGTTCGTTGCCGCGCATCCATTCGGTCATCAGGCCGACCAGCGGTTCGGGCTGTCCGCCAAACTCCGTCGATCCGGCGTCCTTGATGCCGGCCAGGTTCCGCGCCGCCTCGATCACGGCCATCTGCATGCCGAAACAGATGCCGAAGAAGGGAATCTTGCGCTCGCGGGCAAACTGCACAGCGCGAATCTTGCCTTCCGCGCCCCGCTCCCCGAAGCCGCCGGGCACGAGAATGGCGTGAACATCCTCCAGCGCGTTGACGGATTCTTCCTCGTCCTCGAACTGCTGGCTTTCGATCCACTTGATGCGGACCTTTACGTTGTTGGCGATGCCGCCATGGGCCAGCGCCTCGGTCAGGGACTTATAGGCGTCCAGAAGCTCGGTATATTTGCCGACCACGCCGATGGTGACATCGCCGTCCGGATTGGAGATGCGGTCCGAGATGTCCTGCCAGCGCGTCAGGTCCGGCTTGGGCGCGTCATCAATGCGGAAATGCTCCAGCACCTCGCTGTCCAGCCGTTCGCGGTGGTAATCCAGCGGCACGTCATAGATCGACGCTGAATCCAGCGCCTGAATGACGCTGCCTTCGCGCACATTACAGAACAGAGCGATCTTCCGCTTTTCGTCCGCCGGGATATGGCTTTCGCAACGGCACAGCAGGATGTCCGGCTGAATACCGATGGAGCGCAACTCCTTCACCGAATGCTGGGTCGGCTTGGTCTTCATCTCACCGGCCACCTTGATGAAGGGCAGCAGCGTGACATGCATGAACAGGGCGCGGTCGCGGCCCAGCTCCTGGCCCAGCTGACGGATCGCCTCGAAGAAGGGCAGACCCTCGATATCGCCGACCGTGCCGCCAATCTCGCAAAGCACGAAATCCGCATCACCGGCGTCGTTCAGGACGAAATTCTTGATCTCGTCCGTGACGTGCGGAATGACCTGAACCGTCGCGCCCAGATAATCGCCGCGGCGCTCCTTCTCCAGGATGTTGGAATAGATCCGGCCCGTGGTGATGTTGTCGGACTGCGCCGCCGATACGCCGGTGAAGCGTTCATAATGGCCCAGATCCAGATCGGTCTCCGCGCCGTCATCGGTCACGAAGACCTCCCCGTGCTGATACGGAGACATCGTGCCGGGATCGACGTTCAGATAGGGATCGAGCTTGCGGAGGCGGACAGAATAGCCCCTCGCCTGCAGCAGCGCGCCCAGCGCCGCCGAAGCAAGACCTTTGCCCAGCGAGGAAACCACGCCGCCCGTAATAAAAATATAGCGCGCCATGGAACGCCAACTTAGCTGAGATTCGGCGCCGCTAGAACCGGCGGCGCGCAGGATGGCGAAATTCGCCTACTCTTGTTCGGGAATCACCGGCTCGGGCGTCTCGTTTTCCGTCGCCTCTCCCTCGGAGAGGAAATCGGCGGGAGACGTTTCCTGAGTCGTTGTCGGCGAGCTGACCCGGTCCACCACGCTGGAAGGCGCGCCGCGGTTGCCGATAACGGTCAGCAGGATGCTGGTGATGAAAAAGCCGGCCGCCAGAATCGACGTGCTTCGCGTCAGCAGGCTGGCTGCGCCGCGGCCGCTCATAAGGCCGCCCGGACCACCGCCCATGCCAAGCGCCCCGCCTTCGGAGCGCTGCAGCAGAATCAGACCGATAAGTCCTGCGGACAGGAAGAAATGTATCAACAGTAGAAGGGTATGCATGGGAACCTTGAGACGCTTGAGGGGCCGCTACACGGGTTCAAGCGGCGCTATGTAGGCCTTTCTGCTTCTCAAGGCCACCATCTTTCGCAACAGAATCCTGTTTCTCACGCAGCTTGCCCACAAGCCGGTCGATTTCCTCCGAGGCGGAAGAGTCGCCATGGCCTGAGGATACGCAAACGCCGTGCGCGAGTTCGCGCGCGACTCGCCAGCGCTTTCCGGGTGCGCCCGCCTCCCCGTCTGTCAGGGATTTGGTCAGCGCCTTGGCGATGCTTGCCGTCTCCGGACCGACTCGCTCCGCCAGACGCTCAAGCTCGCGGGCCTGCTTGATCACCGAGATCTCGGCGGAGGGCGAAGATGGGTTGGAAATTTCAAGGTCCGCGGCAATGCGTACGGACAAGCGCTGTACGCGTTCTTTCGCGACGTCTTCCTGTACCGTCTTGATATGCTGATAGGTCGCTTCCAGCGCCTCCCAGTCGCCCTTGGCGGCGGCCTTCAGCGTGTTGGGCGCGCTCAGATATCGCGGATCGGCGGCGCCTGCGCGCGGCCCGCTGCGGCGGTCAGGGCCGATATAATCGCTGGTCACGACGAACCGCTTACGGCGTTCGATTGCAGCGGAGACGCGCTCATCAAGAAAACGGGTCGAAAAGGGGCGCGCGATGAGGTCGTCCGCGCCGCTTTCCAGCGCCTGGCGTATATTCTGCGGATCGCGCGTCCAACAGGTCAGGAAGATGACGGAAAACGGATTGCGCCCGATACGGCTGTGGCGAATGTCGCGAACAAGGTTGAAAACCTTCGGATCGTCCTCCGGCTCCATTACCAGAAGGTCGACATCGGCCGCCTCAATGCGTTCGCGCACCTCTCCCAGCGCCGAAAACGTATCGATTTCACGAAATCCGAGTTCGTAGAGCGCATAGCGCGTCGTCCGGAGATTCTGCCGGATCGGGTCAAAAAGTACGACGCGCGCGAGGTTTTCGGGATCTTGAGCCATGCAATCCTAATCGGGCCGGTTCCTGTCTCTGGCCCGATTAAAACCGAGAAGTCTTTACAGGCGCTTATTCCGATTGCGCACTCGCTATGATCGGGCCGAAATCTGCTGCTTTCAGGCTCGCGCCGCCGACAAGGGCGCCGTCGACATTGTCGATGCCGAGAATCTCCGACGCATTCCCGGGCTTCACCGAACCGCCATAGAGAATCCGGACCCCCTCCGCCTCTTCGCCCATGATGTGCCGCAGGCGCGTGCGGATGAATTCGTGCATCTCGGCGATGTCTTGCGGCTCCGCGGTACGGCCCGTGCCGATGGCCCAGACAGGCTCATAGGCGATGACCAGCTCGTCGCCAGCCAGATTCTTGGGCGTGGAGCCATCCAGCTGCATTTCGATAACGTCCAGATGCACGCCCTTCGCGCGCTCGGCTTCCTTCTCCCCCACGCAGATGATCGGCGTGAGGCCCGCGCGGCGCGCAGCCTTGGCTTTCGCCTTCACGGTCAGGTCGTCCTCGCCATGATCTGCGCGGCGTTCCGAATGGCCCACGATGACATAATCCGCCCCGGCCCCGGCCAGCATTTCCGCGCTGATGTCACCTGTATGGGCGCCGGATTCCTCGGCATGGCAATCCTGACCGCCGGTTTTCACGCGGCTGCCCGAAAGGGCGCGCGCCAGATCGGTCAGCAGGGTCGCCGGCGGACACAGCAGCACTTCGGCCCCGTCCTGGCTGTCGGCGGCTTGCGCAATGGCTTTTGCCTCTTCCAGCGCAGGCTGAAGACCATTCATTTTCCAGTTCCCTGCGATCAGGGGCGTTCGCGTCATGGTTGTTCCTCGTCTGTTTCGGAGAACGCCTAGCAGCGCCATATGCGTCCGGCAATATGCGCGGCTTGCCCCGTGGAGCCGCGCTCTCTAGATTTCGCCGCTTCAACTGCAATCGAATGGATGATTGATGCTTGCTGGTCTGCGCAACGCCGCGAAATCGAAATGGGCCGCGCCCATTATTGTCGTTCTTGCCCTCAGCTTCGCCATCTGGGGCGTTAATGACATGTTCCGCGGCGGTCCCCGCGATGCTGTCGCGGTCGTCGGCCCCGAAAAGGTGACGGCGCAAGAATTTTCTGACGAGTTCAATCGCCGGGTCCAGACCATCGCCCGTCAGAATGAAGGCCGCTTCACCGCGCAGGACGCCCGCGACGCGGGGCTGGACCGCCAGATTCTCAGCGAGATGATCACAATGGCGTCACTGGACGCCCAGGCGGGCAATTTCGGCCTCGGCGCGTCCGATCGCGCGCTGTATGAAGAAATACAGAGCATTGAAGCCTTCCGGGATCCGGTTCGAAACGAATTCAATCGCGACCAATACCGTTCCCAGCTGGCGCAACTGCAGATGTCCGAACGCCAGTTCGAGGACGCGGTGCGCGGCGACATTATCCGCCAACAGCTGATCCGCGCCGTTACCGCCGGGGAAAGCGCGCCGGCCAGTTTTGCGGAACGGCGTCAGGCCTTTGCCGGGGAATCCCGGCGCGCCGATGTTCTGGTCCTTGCGCCCTCCCTTGCGGAAGAAATCGGCGATCCGACCGATGCGCAGCTTCAGGACATCATCGACTCCAATCAATCTGCATTCACGCAACCGGAACGCCGCGCGGTGACCGTTGCGTGGCTTTCGCCGTCCGACTTTGAACAGACCGTGGACGTGACGGAGGAGCAGATCGAGGAACTCTACGAATTCCGAAAGGATTCCTTCGCCGAAGCCGCCACCCGCAGCTATGTCCAAATCCAGCTGCCGGGCGAGGAAGAGGCCAGCGCCGTGGCGGCGCGCATCAATGACGGAGAAACCGCCGAGGCGGTCGCGGACTCCGTCGAGGCGGATCTGGTTCAGGCCGAAGCGGCAAGCGCGGACGATATTGTCGACAGCGAAATTGCGGACGCCCTGTTCGCCATGTCCGCCGAGGACCCTGCGCGCGTTGTGGAGGGGCGTTTTGGGTGGTCTGTGGTCGATGTCACCGCCGCCGTGGACGCCGAAACCCCGGCCATCGAGGACGTTCGCGACGAATTGCGGAGCGAACTGGCCGCCGATACGGCCATCGAAAACATGTATGACGCAATTAGCGCCTTCGAGGATGCGCGCGGCGCCGGAGCGCCCATCGAGGACGCCGCCACGGAAGCGGAGATCGTAGCCATGTCCTACCTCCCCGTGACACGGCAAGGCCGGGGCGCGGAAGGCGAAACCTTCGCCAAGCTTATGGCGGCCCCGCAAGTGCTGGAACTGGCTTTCCAGATGCAGGAGGGAGAAACCAGCGCGCTGGAGGACCTGGGCGATCAGGGGTTTGCCGTGGTGCGCGTGGACCGGGTCAATGCAGAGGAGCTTGTCTCGCTGGCTGAGGCGCGCCCCGCCGCCGAGCAGGTCTGGCGGTCGCAACAGCTGCAGGAAAATATGGAAGCCGTGGCCAGTGAAGCCGCTGAGAGAGCCGAAAACGGCGAGGCTTTTTCCGACATTGCCGCCGATATCGGCGCGGGCGCCAGCGTGGAATCGGTAACGGTCACGCGCGGCCAGACGGCCGGCGCGGCGGGTCCGCGGCTCGTCGGCGCGCTGTTTGAGGCAGCCCCCGGCGAGGTGGTTACCGCCCCGTCCGCACAGGGCGGTCAGGCCGTTGCGGCGCTGCGTGAAATCAGTGTGGATCCGGGCGCGGAAAGCCCGTCTCGCGAAGAAATGGCCAATGAAGTGGCGCAGGACCTTCTGACGCAATTCCAGCTGGCGCTGCAGCAGCAATATGAAGTGAAAACCTATCCGGACCAGATCGCCTTCGCGCTTGGCGACGACGTTCCGCAATGACGCTCCGGCTGGCGACTGATCCGGCGGCGTTCCGCGAACGCCACGCCGCCGGAAAGCGGCAGCTTGTCCACGCCCATATTGTCGACGATCTGGAAACGCCGGTTTCCACCTATCTAAAGCTGGCGGGGCGCGAGGGCATGTCCTTCCTGCTGGAGTCGGTGGAAGGCGGCGACTGGCGCGGACGCTATTCCGCAATCGGATTTGCGCCGGACCTTGTCTGGACGGTCCGCGACCGGACAGCCTTCATCAGCCGCAATGGCGGTCCGGAGGCGCGTCAGGAGGATGGCCCGCTCGATTCGCTCCGCCGTCTCGTTGCGGAGACCCGGGTTGAGCTGCCCGAGGGAATGCCGCCCATGGCGACCGGCCTGTTCGGCTATCTGGGTTACGCGCTGGCGCGCGAGGCGGAAAACCTCCCCCGGACAAATAACCGCGCCCTGGATGTGCCGGACGCCATTCTGATCCGGCCATCGGTCGTGGCGATATTCGATAATGTGGCGCATGAGATTACCCTGGCCACCACGGCGGGGCCGGAGGGCAAGTCCGACAAGGCTCTGGATGAGGCCCGGGCGCGTCTGGAAGACGCGGCGGAAGCCTTGAAAAACACGCCGCCGGACCGCGCAAAGCAGGCTTTCATCCCGATGGAGGTGACGCCTGAAAGCAGCACTTCCGAGGCGCGTTATCGTGAAATCGTTGGCGAAGCCCAGCGCTATATCAAGGCGGGGGACGCGTTCCAGATTGTCCCTTCACAGCGTTTTGAGGCCCCCTTCCCGCATGACAGTTTCGCCCTGTACCGGGCGCTGCGCCGTCTCAACCCCTCGCCGTTCCTGTTTCATCTGCGCTTTGGCGATTTTTCGGTGGTCGGCTCCAGCCCGGAAATCCTTGTCCGGGTGCGCAACGACAAGGTCACGATCCGGCCCATCGCCGGAACCCGTCCGCGCGGAGCCACGCCGGAGGAGGATCAGCGCCATGCAGAGGAATTGCTGCGCGATGAAAAGGAGCGCGCCGAGCATCTGATGCTGCTGGATCTCGGCCGCAACGATGTCGGACGCGTTTCGGAGGCCGGCGAAGTGGAAGTGATCGAGAAATTCGCGATCGAGCGCTACAGCCACGTCATGCATATCGTTTCAACCGTTCAGGGCTATCTGGCCAAGGACAAGGATTCCATCGACGCCCTGCTTTCAGGCTTTCCGGCCGGCACGGTGACAGGGGCGCCAAAGATCCGCGCCATGGAAATCATTGATGAACTGGAAGATGAAGAACGCGGCGTATATGCCGGCGCTGTCGGGTATTTTGCCGCTGACGGCGGACTGGATACCTGCATCGCCCTGCGGACGGGCGTGGTAAAAGACGGCAAGCTTCACGTGCGCGCCGGCGGCGGCGTGGTGATCGACAGCGACCCGGAGACAGAGCGCATGGAGACCGTGCATAAATCCGCCGCCCTGTTCCGCGCCGCCGCGGAAGCGCAACGCTTTTCGGACGAGTGACGCCATGCTGCTGATGATCGATAACTATGACAGCTTCACCTACAACCTCGTCCATTATGCGCTGGAGCTGGGCGCGGACGTAGAGGTCCGCCGCAATGATGCGCTGACCGCCGCCGAGGCGCTGGCCATGAAGCCTCAGGCGATTCTTCTGTCTCCGGGACCATGCAGCCCTGACCAGGCCGGCATCTGTCTGGACCTGATCCGCTCCGCCCCGGAAACCCTGCCGATACTGGGCGTCTGTCTGGGTCATCAGGCCATCGGGCAGGCCTTTGGCGGCAAGGTGGTGCAGGCCAAAACCATCATGCATGGCAAGACCAGCACGATCCGGCATGACGGCACCGGCGTTTTCGACGGCCTGCCCCGCCCGTTCACGGCCACGCGTTATCACAGCCTGGCGGTGGAGCGGGACAACCTTCCGGAAGCGCTGATTGTCAACGCCGATACCGAGGACGGGGAAATCATGGGGTTTCGCCATTCGACCCGTCCCGTCCATGGCGTGCAATTCCATCCGGAATCCATCGCCACGCAGCACGGGCATGACCTGTTACGGAATTTCCTGAACCTCAGCCAGGCAAAGGCGGC
Organism: Euryhalocaulis sp.; assembly: GCF_013911995.1. Lineage (NCBI taxonomy): Bacteria > Pseudomonadati > Pseudomonadota > Alphaproteobacteria > Maricaulales > Maricaulaceae > Euryhalocaulis > Euryhalocaulis sp. The sequence continues at coordinate 102,120 of NZ_JACESD010000002.1, read as the reverse complement.
GGCATGAGCGCGGTTCAAAGATGCATTGGCCTCTATGCCGACCGGCGACGCGCGCCCGCGGAGGATGTCGAGGCCGCGCTGGGCGAAATCATGGATGGCGCGGCCGACCACGCCCAGATCGCCGCTTTCCTCATGGGCTTGCGAATTCTGGATGCGACTGTCGACGAAATCGAGGCCGGGGTGCGTGTGTTGCGGTCCCGCGCAACGCGCATCGAGACCCCGCACGACATCATTGATACCTGCGGAACGGGCGGCGATGCGGCGGGCAGCTTCAATATCTCGACCGCTGCGGCGCTGATTGCCGCCGGCGCCGGAGCGCGGGTGGCCAAGCATGGCAACCGCGCGGTGTCCTCCAAAAGCGGTTCATCACAGGTTTTGGCTGAGCTGGGTGTCAATATAGAGGCCGATCACGCCGTCGTCGGCCGCTGTATAGACGAGGCGAATGTCGGGTTTCTCTACGCGCCGACCCATCATTCCGCGCTTAAACACGCCGCCCCGGTACGCCGTTCACTGAGCCTGCGCACGCTTTTCAACCTGCTGGGCCCGCTTAGCAATCCCGCGGGCGCGAAGCGGCAGCTTCTGGGCGTTTATGACGCCAAATGGCTGGAGCCGATCGCCGATGCGCTTCGCCGCACCGGCTCCACCCGTGTCTGGGTGGTGCATGGCGCGGACGGAATGGATGAACTGACCACGACCTCCACAACGCGCGTGGCGGAGCTGAAAGACGGCCAGATCCGGCATTTCGAAGTGACCCCGGAAGCCGCCGGACTGAAACGCTCCCTGCCTGACGCCCTGCAGGGCGGCGACCCGGTGCACAATGCGCGGGCGATTGAATCGCTGCTGGCCGGGGAACGCTCCGCCTATCGCGATATTGCGGCGCTGAATGCGGGCGCGGCGCTGGTTATCGCGGAAATCGCGAACAATCTGACCGACGGCGTGGAGATGGCGTTCGCCTCCATTGACGAGGGCAAGGCGCGCGGCGCGCTGGATTCCCTGATTGCGATATCCAACTCATGAACGCGCTGGAGCGGATCAAGGCCTATAAGCTGGAAGAAATCGCGGCGCGCAAAGCGGCGATTTCGGCAAGCGAACTCGAATCGCGCGCCAAAACCGCCTCTCAGCCGCGGGGCTTTGAACGCGCGCTACGCGAGAAAGCACAAAGCGGAACGCCCGCCCTGATCTGTGAAATCAAGAAAGCCAGCCCGTCCGCAGGGTTGATTCGCGCCGATTTCGACCCGCCGGCATTGGCGCGCGCCTATGAATCAGGCGGCGCGGCCTGCCTTTCCGTTCTGACCGATGGGCCGAGCTTTCAGGGCGATGACGCCTATCTTATGGCCGTCAGAGCGGAATCGCCGCTTCCTGCGTTACGCAAGGACTTCCTGTTCGACCCGTGGCAGGTCGCGGAATCCCGCGCGCTGGGGGCTGATTGCATCCTGGTCATTCTCGCCGCGGTGGATGATGCCCTCGCCGCCGACCTCATCGCCGAAGCCAGGCGATGGAAAATGGACGCGCTGGTCGAGATTCATGATCAGGCCGAATTTGACCGCGCCCTGACGCTTTCCAGCCCCCTGCTCGGCATCAATAATCGCGACCTGAAAACCTTCACGACCGATCTGGCAACGACCGAATCACTGGCCTCGCAGGCCCCCCCCGATTCCTTCCTCGTGGGCGAAAGCGGCATTCGACATAGCGGTGATATACAGCGTCTCTGGACCGCCGGCGCGCGCGGGTTCCTGATCGGGGAACACCTGATGCGGCAAGAGAATGTGGAAAGCGCGACACGCGCCCTCCTCGCCTAGTCGGCTCAAGCACTTGACCCCCAAAAAGAACACAAGTAGAACATAGTCGACGTTTCTGATTTGTTCTTGGGGTTCGCATGCTGACCAAAAAACAGAAAGAGCTGCTACTCTTCATCAAAGAGCGCCTCGATCGGGATGGCGTGCCGCCCTCTTATGACGAGATGCGGGAGGCGCTGGATCTTGCTTCCAAATCGGGCATCCACCGGCTGATCACGGCGCTGGAAGAGCGCGGCTTCATCCGCCGTCTGCCGCACCGGGCCCGCGCGCTGGAAATCCTGCGCATGCCGGACGGATCTGTGGAGGCCGGGGCGGCCCGCGAAAAAGGCTTCAAACCCAACGTGATTGAAGGCGGCGGCGCCTATATCGACCGCGGGACTTCATCGATTGACGTACCGATTCTCGGCAAGATCGCCGCCGGCACGCCGATTGAGGCGATCCAGCACGAGACGGACCGTATCGCTGTTTCCCCGGACATGATGGGCGATGGCGAGCATTACGTGCTGGAAATCGAGGGCGATTCCATGGTCGAGGCCGGAATCCTGAACGGCGATTTTGCCGTGATCCGGCGCTGTGACACCGCTCAGACGGGTGAAATCGTGGTTGCGCTGGTCGACGATCAGGAAGCCACGCTCAAACGTCTGCGGAAAAAGGGCGACTCCATCGCTCTGGAAGCGGCCAACCCCGCCTATGAAACGCGGATTTTTGGGCCTGACCGGGTGCGGGTTCAGGGGCGGCTGGTCAGTCTTTTGCGCCGCTACAACTAGGGTTTCGGCGGCTTCCAGCGTGATTCCCGCGCTGTTTTGATCTGAAAACCGTCACCCTTGCGGTAATATGCAACGCCGCCGGCGCGGGTCAGCCGGACCGCGTCGTAAAGTTCGCCCCGGCAAAGCCATGCACTGCGCGCGGCGGCGGGCTCTTCAAAAATCACCAGATCGGCTTGCCGGCATTCCTCTTTCAGCGATCGTCTGCGCTCGATGAGGCTGATTTTCATACCGGAGATTTGCCCGACACAGGCGTCCGCATCGCAATTCATGCGGGTTTTGAGGTCGTGGACCGGTTTTTCCGGATCCTGTCCCAAGCGCCGCGAAAACTGGTCCACGCCATAGCGGGATCTACGCAGGCTTGAGGCATAGAGCTCATCTCCTTCCCGCACGGCGACAACGCCCTGATCTGAAATCCAGAGAAAAGGCTTGGGCGCGGTGCTCCACGCCAGACCTGCGGCGGCCATGACCAACAGGCCAAGGACGCGCGCCAGCCGGCGTCCGCCCACAAGCAGAATGAAACCCGCGGAGTACAAGCCCAACGCCCAACCGGGCCCCGCCGCTGTAAAGGCCAGCGCGTGCGGCGCTTCCGCCGTTTTCCCGCCCACGGCCAGGACCACGTCCATTCCCGAAGCGGCCAGCCGGTAGAACACGCCATCCAGCCCGATCGGCGTCAGAGCCAGACCGATGACGGCCGCAGGCATAACCCAGAGCGTGAAGAACGGCATGGCGGCGAGATTGGCAAACAGCCCGTAGGCCGCCCAGCGATTGAAATGGAAGGCCGCAAATGCGGCGGTCGCAGCGCCCGCGACCAGGCTTGTCGCTGACAGTGACGAGAAAAACTGGATGGGCGCGGGAAGCCTGCGACCGGAGCCGCGCTCCCGAGCAAAATCGAACGCCGCGACCAGCGCCGCAGCGGCCGAAAATGACATCTGGAAGCCGGCCTCAAGCAAAGCTTCCGGCGTGAAGAACAGGACGATCACGGCGGCGACCGCGACATTGCGCAATGTCAAGGCCCGGCGGTCAAAAATGAGCGCAAGAAAGGCCACCAGCAACATGATGAAGGCGCGTTGCGCGGAAACTGGCGCGCCGGAAATGACCAGATAAACCGCCGAGGCCGCAATGGCGGCCATGGCGGCGGGTTTCCGGATATCGTAGCGCCGCGCCAGCGGCTGGATAAGCGCAAGCGACAGGCTGATCACGAAGAAGACGCCCCCGCCCACAAGCGCCATGTGAAGGCCGGAAATCGCCAGCAAGTGCCCCAGCCCCGAGGCGCGAAGCGCCTCGGCGTCCTGATTGTCGATCCCGCTGCGCTCCCCCGTCAGAAGCGCGGCGATTATGGCGCCGGACCCGCTCGGGGCGGCGTCGCGAATGCGGTCGGCCAGACGCCCCCGAATTCGTGAAATGCGGCGTTTGACAGATTGCCAGCCCCGGGTTTCCACATCGGCGGCGTTCATGCCGCCATAGGTGAAGCCTGTCCCGCCAATGCCATCGAACCAGGCGCGCCGCGAGAAATCATAACCGCCCGGCGTCGCCGGCCCCGGCGGCGCGGTCAGTGACATGCGCCCGGAAACGCCGGCGCCGAGGCACGGCGCGGGACGCGGCGTGCGCACCCGGATGCGCTCCGGCGGGGCGTCCACGCCGCTTATCGCCGTCACTTCGATCACCACGCCCGGCCGCCGGCCGGGATCGACGCGGCTAACCCAGCCGGCCACATCATAGCCCCGTTCATATTCTGGCAGTACGGGCGCCGCCGCGCGGTCCACCCGCCACGCAGCGGCGCCCCAGCCCAGCAAACCCCATGCAAGGAGCGCCAACGCCCAGCTGGCGGCCAGGTGTTCAACCCGCCGCCGCGCCGCCAGACGCAGGCCGAGCGCGCCGGCAATAAGAAGCATGATAACCGCCACAGGCAAGGCCGCGGGGCGCGTCATAAAAATGATAACGCCAAGCCCCATAAAGACCGGCGGACCAATACAGGGATCGACGCCGAAACCGGCGCTGGCAAAGCGGTCACGAAGCGGTCCGAGGCGGTCACGCTGCACTGCGGCAAAGCTTCGTCCGCGGCCTATCCATCCCCCCGACAGCATGGTATCAACCGCGCCAAAGCCGCTCAGGCATCAACAGCTCAAAGAGATTATGCCGTCTGAAACCGTCGTTACCCGGTTCGCGCCCTCGCCCACCGGATTCCTCCATATCGGGGGCGCGCGCACCGCGCTTTTCAACTGGTTGTTCGCGCGTGCGAACAACGGAAAATTCCTGATCCGTATCGAGGACACCGACCGCGCGCGCTCCACCCAGGCGGCGGTGGACGCGATTCACGAAGGCCTCGACTGGCTGGGCCTGTCCCCGGACGAGGCCCCCGTCTATCAGTCGAAACAGCAGGATCGTCATACGGAAGCCGCCTATGAATTGCTGGAGCGCGGCGGCGCCTATCGTTGCTATCTGACGCCCGAGGAAGCCGACGCCGAACGCGCCAGAGCACACGAAGCCGGCCATGCCTTCCGATCGCCTTGGCGCGACCGCAACGACACTGGCGAAGGAAGCTTCGTCGTCCGGTTCCGCGCCCCTGATGACGGCGAAACGGTCATTCATGACGAAGTGCAAGACGAAGTCCGGTTCGCGAACAAGACGTTCGACGATCTGGTGCTGCTGCGCGCCGATGGCACGCCCACCTATATGCTGGCCGTCGTCGTCGACGATCATGATATGGGTATCACACATGTCATCCGTGGCGATGATCATCTGGTGAACGCGGCAAGGCAATCGCAAATCTATGATGCGCTGGGCTGGGACAAGCCGGTTTTCGCCCATGTGCCGCTGATTCACGGCGATGACGGCGCCAAACTGTCCAAGCGCCACGGCGCGCTGGGCGTTGAAGCGTATCGCGATATGGGCATGTTGCCGGAAGGCCTGCGCAATTACCTGCTGCGTCTTGGATGGTCGCACGGCGATCAGGAGATTTTCACCGATGACGAGGTGATCAAGGTCTTCGCGCTGGATGCGATCAACAAGGCCGCGCCGCGTCTGGACCTGGAGAAAATGGCGAGCGTCAACGCGCATCATTTGCGCGACGCCGATGACGCGCGTCTTGCCGATCTGGTTATTGCGCGCCTGGAAACCGTAGGTGCCGCTAAAAATCCCGCGCAGAAACGCGATCAGCTGATCGCCGCCATGCCCGCATTGAAGCCGCGCGCCAAAACCATCAATGAACTGGCGGACCAGACCGCCTTTCTGTTTGCATCGCGTCCGCTTGAGATCACGGGAAAGATCGCCAAATCTCTGAATGACGATGCAAAAAAACGGCTGAACCGTCTGAAAGACGCGCTGGGCGCGCTGGATGACTGGTCGGCGCCGGCGCTCGGCGACGCGTTGAAAGCATTCGCAGAAGAAGAAGGCGTTGGTTTCGGCAAGGTCGGAGCGCCGCTGCGGGCGGTACTGACCGCCGGCGCGCCCGCGCCGGACCTGTCAGATACGCTGGCCGCGCTTGGCCGCGATGAATCCCTGGGCCGGATTTCGGACCAGATATAAGAATTTGAGAGGCTCGCTTCGGGCCGCAGACATCAGAACGAGGACGAATAATGGAAAGCAATATCAAAGAAGGCGGCGAAGCGAAGATCGGCCTGAAGGGCGAAAACGTCACTCTGCCCGTCTATAAAGGCACGCTGGGTCCGGACGTCGTCGATGTACGCGGCCTGTACAAGAATTCCGGCGCGTTCACGTTCGATCCCGGATTCGCCTCTACCGCCAGCTGTGAATCCAAGATCACCTTCATCGATGGCGATGAAGGCACCCTGCTCTATCGCGGTTATCCGATCGATCAGCTGGCCGAACAGTCCAACTTCCTGGAAGTCTGCTACCTGCTGCTGAATGGCGAGCTGCCCAAGGGCGACGAGCTGGACACATTCACAGACAGCATCACGCACCACACGATGCTGCACACCCAGTTCGACCAGTTCTTCAATGGTTTCCGCCGCGACGCGCACCCCATGGCGATCATGGTCGGTGCTGTCGGCGCGCTGTCCGCCTTCTATCACGACTCCACGGATATTACGGACCCGCATCAGCGCATGGTGGCGAGCCACCGCATGATCGCGAAAATGCCGACCATCGCGGCGCGCGCCTATAAGTACCACATCGGCCAGCCCTTCATCACGCCGAGCAACGATCTCAGCTATGCCGAAAATTTCCTGCGCATGTGCTTTGCCGTGCCGGCAGAAGATTACGAAGTAAGCCCGACTCTGGTCCGCGCCATGGACCGGATTTTCACGCTGCACGCCGATCACGAGCAGAACGCCTCCACTTCCACGGTGCGTCTGGCCGGCTCCTCCGGCGCCAATCCGTTTGCCTGTATCGCGGCGGGCGTGGCGTGCCTGTGGGGTCCCGCGCATGGCGGCGCCAACGAGGCGGCGCTGAAGATGCTGGCGGAAATCGGCAGCGTCGACCGGATTCCGGAATATATCGACAAGGCCAAGGACAAGAACGATCCGTTCCGCCTGATGGGCTTTGGTCATCGCGTCTACAAGAACTACGACCCGCGCGCCAAGGTGATGCAAAAAACCGCGCACGAAGTTCTGGGCGAGCTGGGCATCAAGGACGACCCGCTTCTCGATATCGCCATGGAGCTGGAGAAGATCGCTCTGGAAGACGAATATTTCGTCGAGAAGAAGCTCTACCCGAACATCGACTTCTATTCGGGCATCACGCTGAAAGCGATGGGCTTCCCGACTTCCATGTTCACGGTGCTGTTTGCGCTGGCCCGCACGGTCGGCTGGATCGCGCAGTGGCAGGAAATGCTGGAAGATCCGAACCAGCGCATCGGCCGTCCGCGCCAGCTGTACACCGGCGCTACGGAGCGCGACTACACGGCGCTCTCCAGCCGCTAGGCGATCAGTTCCAGAATGATGCGGGCCGCGGTCTCTGACGGCGGCGCGCCATCGCCTTTCATTTCAAGCGCCGTCTGCCGCAGCAGGCGGCGCTTTTCATTGCGCAACGCATCATTGCCCAGAAGGTCCCGGGCCGCTGCGCACAGCGCCTCGCCCGTGCATTCATCCTGAACGAACTCAGGCATCAATTCTTCGTTCGCCGCGATATTCACCAGTGAAATATAGGGCGCCTGCATCAGACGTTTTGCGATGAAGTGGGTCAGTGGCGAGAGGCGATAGCCAACCACAGCGGGCACGCCCGCCAGCGCCAGTTCCGAAGTTACCGTGCCGGAACAGGCAATGGCCGCGTCCGCGGCGGCGAACGCGTCATAGCGATCATTTTCGCCCACCACTATGGCCCCGCTCAAAGCGGGGCTTCCGGCGAGCCTGGGCTTGAGGAGCGGTCTGATTGAGTCAGCGACCGGGACGATCAGACGCAAGCCCGGCTGTTGCGCGACAAGGCTGGCTGCCGCGGCTTCGAAAGGTTCAAAAAGACGTTCGATCTCCGCGCTCCGGGACCCGAACAGGATCATCAGAACAGGATCATCGGGCGCAAGGCCATGCGTCACGCGGAACGATGTTCCATCGCCGGAGTCTGAACCCCGCCACAGCGCCGGATTGCCGACGAAGCTGGTCTTCAGCCCCTCATCTTCAAACAAGGGCGCGTCGAATGGGTGAATGGTCAGAAGATGGTCGACCGCATCCGCCAGCGTGCGCGCGCGGCCGGGACGCGTCGCCCAGACCTGTGGCCCGACATATTTCACGAGCTTTATGTGCGGAGCGCGTTTCCGGACGCGCTGCGCCACCCTCAACGTAAACCCCCAGGAATCGATCAGCACGACCGCGTCAGGCGCGGCGCGAACGATATCTTCCGCGGTCTCATCCGCCCGCCGGACAACGCGCGGATAGGCTTTTATGCCCTCGATAAAGCCCAGGACAGACAGATCAGAAATATCGAACAGCGACTCCACGCCCTGCCCCGCCATGCGCGCGCCACCCACGCCGCTCAACGCAATCTCATCGGCTTGCGCATGCAGAGCCGCGGCCAGTTCCGCGCCCAGCGCGTCCCCGGACGCCTCTGCGGCGACCAGATAGATATGCGGGCTTCTAGCGCGCACGGTCTGGAGCAACGCCCATGACGAATATGCCTGCGGCGTCCGCGGCGGCGGCGACGGCGGCCTTGTTGATGATCAACGCGCCGCCCGCTTCCACCGCGATGCCGGCCAGTCCGGCCGCCGCCGCGCCCTGAACGGTCTGGACGCCGATCGCCGGGAGGTCGACCCGGCGATCTTGAACCGGCTTGGGCGCCTTGGCGAGAACGCCGCGGGGCTGGTCCGCGGATCCGCGCAAGCGCGAAGGCAGACCGGCAACCCGGCGCAGCATGGCGTCCGTGCCTTCCTGCGCCTCAACCGCCAGGACAAGACCGTCGCAAGCCACAGCCGCCTGCCCGATATCAAGCGCGCCAATGGCGCGGGCGGCGGCAATCGCTGTCTCAATGTCGGTTTTATCCGCCTCGCGAGGCTCTGTTCCTGTCAGCAGGACAGGCTCCGCCAGCAGGGTTTCCAGGGCGGACTCGACCGGGACGATTTCGAACCCTTCACGCTCGAATTCGGCGAGGACGGCGCGCAACAGCGCATCATCGCCGCGCGTGGCGGCGGCGATGATGCGCGGCAAGGCACGGGCGCCGCGCCAGTCCGGCTTGAGCGTGGAAAAATCAGGCCGGTCGACATAGCCGGCAAACATAACCCGCGCGACGCCGGCTGATTTCAGGGCCTCGATAACGCCGCCCAACTGACCCAGCGAGAATTCCCCGCCCGGACGGCCCTCCAGCGCCGGATCGGCGAGGCCCTTCAAACGGACGACGTAAATCTCCTCATCGGTCCCGTCAGCTATCGCGACGGGCAGCTCTCCCGCGCCGGCGATCAGGCCGAGCATGACGCTAATCCCGATCTGGCAGGCAGAGCGGGCGTTCCGCCTCGCCGCTGATGAAATCGACGATTTCCATGACTTCAGGCCTGTCGGCAAACAGCGATTTGGCGTCTGCGATGCGCTCCTTGAATGTGCCCTCCCGCGCGAACAGCAGGCGGTAGGCCGCGCGCAGGTCGTGAATGGTCTGGCGCGAAAATCCGCGGCGCTTCAGGCCGACAAGGTTGAGACCCGCCAGACGCGCCGTATTGCCCTGGACCATGCCGAAAGGAATGACGTCATTTGTCAGGATGGCGCCGCCCGCGACGAAAGAGTGCCGGCCGATGCGGCAATGCTGATGCACGGCGGCCAGTCCGCCCAGCATCACATAATCGCCGATCTGCACATAACCGCCCAATGTGCCGTTATTGGCGAAGGTGACACGGTCGCCGATGATGCAGTCATGGGCGATGTGCGAACCGATCATGTAGTAGCCGTCATCGCCGACGCGCGTTTCCCCGCGCCCGACGCCGGTGCCGGGATGCATCGTGACATGTTCGCGGATGATGTTGCGCTGGCCGATGATCAGGCGCGTGTCCTCGCCCTTGTACTTGAAATCCTGCGGCGGAAACCCCAGCGCGCTGAACGGATGAACGACCGTGTCTTCCCCGATTGTCGTGCGGCCTGACACGGTGACATGGGAGATCAGCTGGACGCGCGGCTTGAGCGTGACCCGCGGGCCAACCGTGCAGTAGGACCCGATAACCACGCCGTCATGCAACTCGGCCGCGGGGTCCACGATAGCTGTGGGATCAATACGGGGAGCGTTCATCGCGCGCCCTCCACGAACTTTGCGGCGAAACTGGCTTCCGCCGCCTTGTTTTCTCCGACCCAGGCCTCGCCCTGGAATTTGTAGAGGCCATGCCGCGTATTCAGCAATTTGACCGGCAGCTTCAGCGTGTCGCCGGGCGCGACCGGACGGCGGAACCGGGCGCGCTCCACAGTGGCGAACAATATGACACCGGAGGCCGGGTCTACATCCAGAGACTTTGCAGCCAACGCCGCGCCAGTCTGCGCCATGGCTTCAAGGATCAGAACGCCGGGCATGACGGGTTTGCCGGGAAAATGGCCCGGAAAATAAGGCTCGTCAGGCGTGACATTCTTGACCCCGGTCAGGCTTTCGCCCTCCTGAAAATCTTCGGCGTGATCGATCAGGAGAAATGGATCGCGATGGGGTATCCACTTCATCAGTTCATTACGATCGAGATCGGTCACTTATTGCCCTTCTTTCGATTGCCGGACAGGCGCTCCAGCGTCGCCACCTCGCGGAAAAAACTGCGCGCCGGCTTGGCGGGCGACCCAAGCCAGGTCTCGCCCGCCGGAACATCGCGCATCAGCGCGGCGTCTGCGCCAAGGCGGGCATTGTCGCCCACCGAAATATGGTCGCCGACACCGACCCGGCCGCCAAACATCACCCCGTCGCCGATGACGCAGCTGCCGGAAACGCCGGCAAAAGCCGCCATCAGGCAGCGCTCGCCGATCCGGACATTATGCGCGATATGGCAGTGATTATCGATTTTGGTGGCGCGGCCTATGACGGTGTCGTCCAGGCGCCCGCGATCTATCGTGCACACCGATCCGACGCGCACATCTTGGCCGATGATGACGCGGCCGATATGCGGCGCTTCCACCAGCCCTTCGGCGCTTTCTACAATGCCAAAACCCGTGCCGCCGATCACCGCATTCGCGCCGATGCTCACATTCGCGCCGACAATCGAAAAGCTGAGCTGGGCACCGCCGCCGATATGAGTCCCCTCGCCGATCTCCACGCCCGGCCCGATGACGGCATAGGGTCCGATTTCGACATTCGGCCCGATGGACGCGCCCGGCCCGACTACCACGCCATGGGCCAGCCTTGCGGTCTCATGGATATCCGCGCCGGCGGATACGGGAGAATCGGGAAAGAAGATATCGCGCGGCCGGAAAAGCGCGCCCAGCGCCTTGGAAAAGGCCGCTTCAGGATGGGTAACGATCAGGGCGCTGGCGCCGGATTTCAGGCAGGCGTCCAGCAGGTCTTCCTGGATGAACACTGCGCCCGCGCCGGTTTCAGGCAATGTACGCGACGGTTCTGCGCCATAGCAAAAGGCGATGGTTTGTTCGCCGGCGCGCTCAAGAGAGTCCGCGTCAGACAAAACGGCTGGAGCGCGGGATCCACGCTCCAGCCGGGACTGTGTCAAATCCGCGAGTGTCTCAATCGATAACGGTTCGAGGCGTTCATAAAAGCGATCGTCGACCGGCACCGGCTCACCCGCGAAATGTTTTTGTTACTGCTGCTGCGCTTGCGCGGCCTGCTGTTCTGGCAGGCGCACGCGCGTGACGTCCACCGTCGTCAGCTGCGCGTCGAGACGGCTGATGACATCAGCAGTCACGTCCGTGCTGTTCGCCGAATAGACGACATTGCCCTGATTCAGAACAACCAGAGCGCCGCGTTCTTCCGCAACGCTGGAGATGATCGGCTGAAGCGCTTCGCCGACCGGACGCAGAGCCTGCGCTTCGGTCGCCTGAAGCTCGCGGATCGCCTTCTGTTGCGCACGCTGGAATTCCTGACCTTGCGTCTGCAGGTCCTGAATACGCTGCATGAGGTCCGGCCGCTGCTGCAGGGACTCAGACGTCAGCGCCTGGGTTTCCGCATTCAGGCGCTGGCCTTCCTGCTCGATCGGGGCGCGCTGCGCGGCCAGTTCCTGATCGATTTGAGCGCCAATCGCCTCGATGCGCGTGGCAATATGTTTGCCAACGGCGGATTCCGTCAGCACGCGTTCACGATTGAGCGTGAGCACTTGCTGCGCGGAAGCCACGCTGACGAACGTGATGAAGATGGCCGCGGTAAGCGCGGCGATTCTGACGAACATGTCTGTTCCTTCCTAGAATTGGGTACTTGTGCTGAACCGGAAGCTTTCAGTCCGGTCATACTCTTCCTGGGCGAGAACCTCTGAGAAATCGAAGCGGACCGGGCCGAAGGGCGAGCGCCAGAATACGCTGACGCCGACGGAGGCCCTGAAGCCCAGCTCGTCTTCAATGAACGTGTCTTCGCCAAGTCCGGTCAAATTCTTGTCGGCTTCATCGAGAACGCCCAGAACGCCGAATTCGGAGAATAATCCGCCTTCAACGCCGTACTGCTCCGGCAGGCCCAGCGGGAACCGCAATTCCGCGGAGCCGATAGCGTACGCCTTGCCGCCGAGCGCCTGACCCGAGCGGAGCTCGGTCGTGCCATCCTCGTTCATGACTTCCTGAACAACGCGCGGACCGATGCCCGCCACCTTGAAGCCGCGGAAACTGTTCCCGCCTTTGAAGAAACGGTCATTAATCCGAACGGTATCTCCGCCCCATCCCGTGATGTAGCCGGCTTCGCCGCTAAGGCTGGCGACAACCTGCCGCCAGATGCCGCGATAAACCGTGCCCTGCATCTCGGTTCTCAGATACTGAACATCGCCGCCAATTCCGGCGAAATCTTGACTGAGGGACACATCAAAGCCGCGCGTCGGACGAATGGGATCGTTCCGCTTGTCCCAGCGCAGCGTGTAACCGAACAGGGAGGTGAGGCTTTCGCCTTGCGAGGTCAGAACCGAACTTGTCGCGCCGAAGAAGGCGTCCACATCGTCCTGACGGATAATGTAGCGCAGGCCCAGCGAAGCGTCGCGCGACACCGGGAACCCGACCCGAAGCGCGGCGCCCGTGGACTGGCTTTCAAAGTTCGCTTCGTCCGAGAAGTCCGTCCGGATCGAGAACAGGTCAAAGCCCGCCGCCAGGTTCCGGCCCAGGAAGCGCGGCTCTGTAAACCGGATATCGATGGTCTGACGCCGCGAACTGGCCGAGATGCGGAAGCGCAGGAATTGTCCCCGGCCGCGCAGATTACGTTCGCTGACCTGCAGGTCGAACAGGAACGCGTCGACAGAAGAGAAGCCGGCGCCGAAGGACAGTTCGCCCGTCGGCTGTTCTGTCACGCCGACCTGAACGATCGTCCGGTCATCCATCGTTCCGGCGGTTTCCTCGATCTCGACTTCTTCAAAGAAGCCGAGCGCGCGAATCCGGTTGCGGGAACGGTCCAGAAGGATGCGGTTGAAGGCGTCGCCTTCCACCAGCTGCATTTCACGCCGGATCACGCGGTCGAGCGTGCGCTCATTGCCGACGATCTCGATGCGTTCGATGTAAACGCGCGGGCCTTCGGAGACCTCGAACGTGACATCGACGGTCTGTTCCTCGGTGTTCCGGTTCAGCGTCGGACGAATATCGACAAAGGCATACCCGGAGGTGCCGGCGGCGAAGGTCAGGGAGTCCACCGCGGATTCGATTGCGCTGCCGTCAAACTGGTCGCCGCTATCAATCCCGACAAAGGCGCGCAGACCTTCGGCGGACAGCTGGTCCAGTTCGGTTTCAACGGTGATCTCGCCGAAATCGTAGCGAACGCCCTCTTCCACCGTAAAGGTGATGTAGAAACCCTTCTGGTCGGGCGTCAGCTCGGCCAGCGCCGACACGACCCGGAAATCCGCATACCCCCGGTCCGCATAATACTGGCGGAGGAGTTCGCGATCATATTCCAGACGGTCGGGATCGTAATTGTCGTTGGACGAGAAGAAGCGCCAGAAACGCGATTCTTCGGTCACCAGAACCCGGCGGAGGCGCCGGTCAGAGAATTCTTCGTTGCCGATGAAGTTGATGCGGCGCACATGCGTCACAGGGCCTTCGGACACTTCAAAAATCAGATCCACACGGTTCTGCGGCTGCTGCACGATCTTCGGCGTGACCGTGGCGGCGAACCGGCCGGAGCGGCGGTAAAGCTCGATAATCCGCTGCACGTCAGCCTGAACACGAGCGCGCGTGAAGACGGCCCGCGGCTCAACCTCGACCTCGTCAGTCAGTTTTTCGGTATCGAGCGCGTTATTGCCCTCGAAAATCACGCGGTTGATGATCGGGTTTTCGACCACCTCGACGATCAGGTTGCCGCCTTCGAACGTCATGCTGACATCGGCGAAAAGGCCGGTCGCAAACAGCGTTTTCAGCGACAGGTCAACGCGCGCCGGATCGTAATAATCGCCCGGTTGAAGGGCGAGATAAGAGATAACGGTATTGGGTTCGACCCGTTGATTGCCGCGTACGACGATTCCGTTGATCCGCTGTTGCACGGGCGCGGACTGGTCAACCAGCGCTTCCGTGTCCGGATCCACTTCCATGACGGCGCCGGTCTGGCCGCCCTGGTCAGGTTCCGCTGCAGGTTCTTGCGCCCCGGCCGCGCCAGCCATTAGGCAAAGCGCGAAAGCCAGGGAAATCATGCGTGTCGCACGAGAAAGCATCAGGATGGGCGCTCCCCACAGTTTGACGGCTATCAAGAGAAGAAGCCGCGCAGATAGATCAAATCATTCCACGTGGCAAACAACATCAAACTCGCCACGAGCAGCAAGCCGACCTTGAATCCGAAAGCCTGCGCCCTCTCGCTCAATGGTCTGCCCGCCACGGCTTCGTAGGCGTAGTACAGTAGATGCCCGCCGTCGAGAACCGGGATGGGCACAAGATTAATCAATCCCAGTCCAACGGAGACAACGCCGGCCAGGCTGATCAGCCGCAGAACCAGTATTTGAAGCTTCTGAAGCGGATCCGCCTCTATCGCCAGCGTGTCCACCGCCGTTTTCCCGGAATAGGTCGCGATCCTGATGGGACCGCCCAGCATGTCCGCCGGCTCCTTGCCCCTGATGATGCGTCCCAGATAATCGCCGGTCGTGGCCACAACAGTCCAGGTTTGCCCCGCCCCCATGGCGATTGCGGTCACGGGGCCATGGCGCTCGCGATTCAATTCCATGTTCTGGCCAATGCCCAGAACACCGGTCGACATTTTCCCGCCGATCGGGTCCTCACGCTGGGTCCGGCGCGGGGTCGCGTTCAGCGTAATCGTTTCGCCATCCCGCAACACCTCGAAACGGAGCGGATCGCCGGCACGCAGGGCCACGACCTGCGCGACATCGGTGAACGATTCTACCGCCCGCCCATCGATTGCGAGAATTTCGTCATTCGGCAGGAAGCCAGCTTCTTCCGCGGCGGAATCTTCCAGGACGGTCCCGACAATGGCGGGCGTCGTGGCGACGCCGGCGGTCATGATAATTCCAGCGAATATCGCGATTGCGAGCAGGAAATTGGCGACCGGCCCGGCCGCCACGATCGCCGCGCGGCGCCATAGTGGCAGGAAATGAAACACGCCTTTCACGGCGTCCGGCCCGCGCTCCCGCGAGACCTTGGCTTTCAGCGTTGCAAGCGCTTCGGCATCCGGCGCGCTGGCCGCATCCGCATCGCCCAGAAACTTCACGTAACCGCCCAGCGGCAGCGCCGCGACCCGCCAGACCGTGTCGTGCTTGTCCGTCCAGGCGAAAAGTGTTGGCCCGAAGCCGATGGAGAAGGATTCGATGGTCACCCCGCACCAGCGGCCCACCCAGTAGTGTCCAAGCTCATGGATGACCACAACGATGGAAATGACCACCACAAAGGCCAGCAGGAAGATCGGCGCGGAGAGAATGAAATCGATCATGTGTCCTCGAACTGGTCAGGCCGCGCGGGCGGCGATGATGCCTGAGGCGGCGCTTCGGGCGCGCGCATCAATTTCCAACACGGATTCAAGCGTCATGCCGCTGGCGTTCAAATCCTGCCCCGCTGACAGATTATCCAGAACTCGCTGAACGACAGATGAAATATCCGGGAAGCCTATGCGCCGGTCAAGGAAGCTGGCGACGGCCACCTCGTTCGCCGCATTGAGCGCTGCGGGCGCATGTCCGCCCTGCCGCAGCGCCGCCCGCGCCAGTTCCAGCGCCGGGAAACGCGACGGATCCGGAGACTCGAATGTCAGCGACCCGATTTCCGCGAGATCCAGCGGCGGCGTTACGTCCGCTATCCGCGCCGGCCAGCTCAGCGCATAGGCGATTGGCCCCTTCATGTCGGGCGCGCCCATATGGCTCAAAACGGCGCCGTCGGTGAACTCCACCAGCGCATGCACGATGGATTGCGGGTGGACCAGAACGTCCAGCTGGTCATCGCCGATGCCGAAAAGGACGCTGGCTTCTATCAGTTCCAGCCCCTTGTTCATCAGGGTCGCGGAATCGATGGTGATTTTCGCGCCCATCTCCCAGGTAGGATGGCGCAAGGCGTCTTCCGGAGCGGCGGCGAGGATTTTCTCTCTGGGCCATGTGCGGAACGGGCCGCCCGAAGCCGTCAGGGTCACCTTGCGGACGGTATCGCGCTTTCGTCCCTCCAGAAGCTGAAATACGGCGCTGTGTTCTGAATCGACCGGGAGCATTTCACCCCCCGACTGTTTCACGGCCCCCGTGAACAGCGCGCCAGCCGACACCAGGCACTCCTTGTTGGCAATGGCCAGACGCGCGCCGCGCCGGGCGGCCGCGAGCGAGGGCTTCAGGCCGGCGGCGCCGACAATCGCGGCGACCACCGCATCGCCCCGGCCCGCCGCCTCGATAAGCGCAGCCTCCCCGGCCCCGGTTTCAATAGGAAGACCGGACAGAGCCTCGCGCAGAGGCGTTAGAAGGCTTTCATCAGCGATCGCGACGAAATCCGGGCGGAACGCTTTCGCCTGGGCCGCCAGACGTTCCACATTGCAGCCAGCCGCCAGAGCAGCAACGGAATAATCGCCGCCGGCGGCCCTGATCACGTCCAGCGTGCTGACGCCGACCGAGCCTGTGGAGCCGAGAATGGAAACGCTGGTCATGGCAGACCCTGCTGGAACGGTTGGAAAAGATCCGGACGGATCAGCAAAACGCTGGCGAAAACCAGCACGGCGGCAATCAGCGCGTCCACCCTGTCCAACACTCCGCCATGACCGGGAATCAGCGTGCCGGTATCTTTCACGCCAAAGCGCCGCTTGAGCACGGATTCCAGCAGGTCTCCCCCCACGGCCGCCAGGGCCATCGGGATGGCGACCAGCGCGAAGATCCACGCATCTTCCCGCACGCCCATTATGGACGCCCCCAGCGCCCCTGCGGCCGCGCCTGCGGCCAGCCCCCCGATCAGACCGCTCCATGTCTTGTTCGGACTGGCTCGCGGCCAGAGCTTTGGCCCTCCGATCCAGGTTCCGGTCAGATAGGCGCAGGTGTCGGCCGACCACACGACCACGAACAGATAGAGGAGGACATAGAATCCACCTGCCGCGCTGTTGCCCAGCCAGATAATCGCGACACAGGGCAGTCCGACATACGGCACCCCGACCGCGGCGCGCCATATGCCGCCCCGCAGCACCCGCTCGAACGCCATTAGAAACGCGCCGACCAGGATCACCCCGAACACCCAGCGCCATGCGTCGGCGCCCGCCAGGGCGGAAGCGCCGCTGACAATCGCGGCAAACATGGAATAGGCGCGCGGCGGCGCGCCGGGGTCAGACATCTTGACCCACTCATAGCTCATCGCCACGGCAAAAAATGTCACGAAACCGGCCAGCGCCCATCCGCCCTGCCACGCGATCAGCAGCGCGACCGGCGCCAGCACCACTGCGGAGGCAATCCGCAACGGCAACGCCGGATCCCTCCCGCGTCTGGGCGGAAGGGGACTCTCAAGCCGCAGCGTGTGAAAGGCCGCCGAAGCGACGCTCCCTGTTGCAATAGTCTTCCATCGCGGCGCGCAGATGCTCTTCTGCAAAATCCGGCCACAGCACATCCGCAAAGCAAAACTCGGCGTAGGCCGCCTGCCAGACGAGGAAATTGCTCAGCCGCTGCTCGCCGCTGGTGCGGATGACAAGATCCGGATCGGGCAGATCCGCGCTATCGAGAAAACGCGCGAAACCGCTCTCGTCCATGGTCTCGACATTCAGCTCGCCCCGGGCGGCGGCGTCAGCCATACGCCGCGCGGCGCGAACAATTTCATCGCGCCCGCCATAATTGAAGGCGATGGACAGCACCGGCCCCGTATTGTCCCGGGTTTCGTTTTCCGCCCGCTCGACGATCTCTTTCAGGTCGGCGGAGAGATTTTCCCGGGCGCCGAGAATTCGAATCCGCACATTGCGCGCTTTCAGCGATTCCAGATCACTGTTCACAAAGCGGCGCAGCAGATCGAACAGGGCGTCGACCTCCGCGCGCGGACGGTTCCAGTTTTCGGTCGAAAAGCCGAACAGAGTCAGATATTTGAGATCGAGTTTTTCAGCGGCTTTGACGGCGCGGCGCACAGCCTCAACGCCCGCCTTGTGACCCGCTGAACGAGGCAAGCCGCGGCTCTGCGCCCACCGCCCATTGCCATCCATGATGATGGCGATGTGGTTCGGCGCCGGCCGTTTCGTTGCTTCGCTCTGACTCAAGGCCCCTCCCCCATGCGGTCCTGTTCAGACCTGCATGATTTCGTCCTGCTTGGCCTTCAGCGCCTCGTCGACTTTCTTGATGTAGGCGTCGGTCGCTTTCTGAACATCGTCAGCATAGGCCTTGTGTTCATCCTCGCTGATCATTCCGTCCTTTTCGAGGCGTTTCAGCGAATCCATGCCGTCACGGCGGACATTGCGCACCGCGACCCGGGCCTGTTCGGCATAGCCGCCGGCGACCTTGGACAGCTCCTGACGGCGTTCCTCGTTCAGCGGCGGAATCGGAATACGCACGTTCTGGCCGTCCACGACCGGGTTCACGCCCAGATTGGAGTTGCGGATCGCCTTCTCCACCGCCCCGACCATGCTCTTGTCCCAGACATTGATCGAAAGCATGCGCGGTTCGGGGACGTTCACGCTGCCGATCTGGCTGAGGGGCGTCTGCGCGCCGTAGGCCTCGACCGTGACATTGTCGAGCAGGCTGGCCGAGGCCCGGCCGGTGCGCAGGCCGCCGAATTCATGTTTCAGCGCGCCAAGCGCGCCTTCCATACGGCGATTAATGTCATTTACGTCGAATTCACCGCTCATTTCGAGCCGCCCTCCCCAGGCATGTTCTTGATAATTGTACAGGCGCCCTGCCCGCTCAGGACGCGTGACAGGCAACCGCGGTCCCGGATCGAAAACACCACGATTGGAATGTCGTTTTCGCGCATCAGGCTGACGGCTGAAGCATCCATGACGCGAAGATCGCGTGACAGAACCTCAAGATAATCCAGTTCGTCAAACCTTACAGCATCCGGACTGGTTTTGGGGTCCGCATCATAGACCCCGTCGACCTGCGTGCCCTTCAGCAAGGCGTCGCAGCCCATTTCCGCCGCGCGCAAAGCCGCGGCGGTATCAGTCGTGAAAAACGGGTTGCCGGTGCCGCCCGCGAAGATCACCACGCGGCCCTTTTCCATATGGCGCATGGCGCGGCGGCGGATATAGGGCTCTGCGATGGTGTCCATCGGGATCGCCGACAGGACGCGGGTTTCCAGATCACGGTTTTCCAGCGCGTTCTGCATGCCCAGCGCGTTCATGACGGTCGCCAGCATGCCCATATAATCGGCGGAGGCGCGCTCCATCCCCTTGGCGGCGGCGGACAGGCCGCGGAAAATATTCCCGCCGCCGATCACTAGGCACATTTCCACGCCGCGATTGACCGCATCCGCCACTTCAAGCGCAATGCGATCGGCCGTTTCCAGGTCAATGCCGTAGGCCTTGTCGCCCATCAGGGCTTCGCCGGAAATTTTCAGGAGAACGCGTTTGAAACGCGGTTCCCCGCGAGGCGCGTCGGCCTCGCGGGAAATATCGGTATGGTCAGACGAGTCAGTCACAGCGCGCGATACTAGACGAGCCAGCCCGCCCGCCGAAACCGGAAATCAGCCCTTGCCCGCCATCGCGGCCACTTCACCCGCGAAATCGTCTTCGTTTTTCTCGACGCCTTCGCCAAGACCAAGGCGAATGAAGTCGACAAGCTCGATAGACGCGCCAAGCTCCTTGCCGGTGTTTTCGATCAGCTGGCTGACCGTAACGTCCGGATCCATCACGAAAGGCTGGTTCAGCAGAACCGACTCTTCGTAGAATTTCCGCATGCGGCCCTCGACCATCTTGTCGATGATGCTTTCCGGCTTGCCGGAGTCACGGGCCTGATCGGCCAGCAGGGTGCGCTCGCGCTCGATCACTTCCGGGTCCAGCGAGTCGACATCCTTGGCAAGCGGAGCCGCAGCAGCCACGTGCATGGCGATCTTGCGGCCAAGCTCGTTCAGCTTGTCGGCGTCGCCTTCGGATTTCAGGCCGACCAGAACGCCAATCTTGCCGAGATTTTCTGCGGCCGCATTGTGCACGTACCCGGTGACAACGCCCGGAGCGACATCGATCCGCGCCATGCGGCGCAGGGTCATGTTCTCACCGATCTTCGCGATCATGTTGGTCAGGCGGGTTTCAACGTCCTCGCCGGAGTCCAGCGTCGCGCCCTTGAGGGCATCGACGTCATTGGCGTCCGTCGCGGCCGCCGCGATCGCGCGCACGCCGGCCTGGAACTCTTCGTTCCGGGCCACGAAATCGGTCTCGGAGTTTACCTCGACCATGGCGCCGGTCATGCCGCCATCCTTGGCGTCAAACGCCAAGCCGATGAGACCGTCCGTCGCGGCGCGGTCCGCCTTCTTGGCCGCCTTGGACAGGCCTTTCTTGCGCAGCCAGTCGACCGCGGCTTCCATATCGCCGCCGGTTTCGTTCAGCGCAGTCTTGCAGTCCATCATGCCCGCGCCGGTGGATTCGCGCAGTTCCTTGACCTGGCTCGCGGTAATATTCGCCATCACTAGAAGCTCCGTATGGATTTTGTCGTCAAAAGGCCTGAGATCAGGCCTTCTCGGTTTCCTTGCCGTCGCCGGCGGCGTCGGTCTTTGCATCATCGCCGGACTCTTCAGCCGCAGGCTCAGCTGCTTCTGCCGGAGCTTCGGCGGCGGCTTCCTGTTCTTCCGGCTTGGCTTCTTCCGTCGCCATTTCGTCGCCGGCGTTCTGCAGGGCGCGCTCAACCGGCGCTTCCGCCTCGCCCAGGTCCACGCCGGAAGCTTCCTGGCCTTCGGCCATGCCGTCCAGAATGGCGTCGGACATCAGGTCGCAATACAGCGTGATGGCGCGCGCGGCGTCATCATTGCCCGGGATCGGGAAATCGACGCGGTCCGGGTCGCAATTGGTATCGACGATGGCGATCACCGGAATGCCCAGTTTTTTCGCCTCGTTGATCGCGATCTGCTCCTTGTTCGTGTCGATCACGAACATGAGGTCGGGAATGCCGCCCATTTCCTTGATGCCGCCCAGCGAACGCTCCAGCTTGTCGCGCTCACGGTTCAGGACCAGAAGCTCTTTCTTGGTCAGGCCGCTCTGGTCGTCGTTGGAAAGAATGTCTTCCAGTTCGCGCAGACGGGCGATGGAGTGAGAAATGGTCGCCCAGTTCGTCATCGTGCCGCCAAGCCAGCGGTGATTGACAAAATACTGCGCGCAGCGGGCCGCAGCCCTGGCGACCGGCTCGGACGCCTGGCGCTTGGTGCCCACGAACAGGACCCGGCCGCCCTTGGCGGCGACGTCACGCGCAGTCACCAGCGCCTGATGCAGCAGCGGGACCGTCTGGGACAGGTCGATAATGTGGATATTCGAGCGATCGCCAAAGATGTAGCGATCCATTTTCGGGTTCCAGCGATGCGTCTGGTGACCAAAATGCGCGCCGGCCTCAAGCAGCTGGCGCATGGAAAATTCCGGCAGAGCCATAATCGTTCTTCCTTTTCTCCGGTTAGGCCTCCGCGGGCTGCACCGCCTCAATACGAGGACGGCACCGGAAAGGGCCAGCGAACGATGTCTCCGTTCGTCAGGCCGAACCCGCGTGCGGTTTTGCGAGGCGGTCTATAAGCGCGCCGCGTTCAAGGCGCAAGCGCGCCGGACCGTTGATTACAGCTCTTCAACACGATCCACGCCGGCCGCCGCCGCCAGGGCGCGCCGGGCGCCGGGATCAGGAAGTATCCGTTCGGACAGTTCGAACTCGCCCTCCTGCCCTTCCGGCAAGGGCATGACGATGCGTATGACGCCCTCGCCTTCCTTTACGCGCTGCAGCTGACGGATGCTCTCGCTGATCGCCGTGGAAGCCTTGGGATCGGACAGAAAGACCCGGAATCCTTCCACGCCTTGCGACATCTGCCGGTCAAGCGGCTCAACGGAATCCGCGAAAAACCTGATATCGCCGTCGCGTGAGTCCACGCGCACGCGGACGCTGACCGCCGCGCCTGTCTCCATGTCGTCGCGGGACCGGCGCAGGGTTTCCGGCGGAACCAGAACTTCAAATTCTCCGGTGGGGTCCGACAAGGCCAGAAAGGCGAACCGCTCGCCGGATTTGCTGGAAACCCGCTCCTGCCGCGCCCGGACCATGCCGGCCAGGCGCAGCGCGGACGCGCCCTCGCGCGCCCGCTCGGGGGCCTCTGCGAAGAGCGTCACGGCGCGGGACCGCAGGGAGTCCACCATATCGTCCAGCGGATGGCCGGACAGGTAGAAACCGATCGCGGACAGCTCCTCATCAAGGCGTTCAACCGCGGTCCAGGACGCGCCGGCGGGCAAGGGCGGGCGCACGGAATCCTGCATTTCGCCGCCGAACAGGCTGGATTGGGAACTGGCCCGGTCCTGTTCGCTGGACGCGGCCAGCGCCAGCAGGGTTTCCGCAGCGTGATAGGCCTTCGAGCGATCAGGCTCGAGAGAATCGAATGCGCCGGACCGCGCCAGGTTTTCAAAGGCGCGCTTGTTCACCAGCTTGGGGTCGACCCGCTCTGCAAAGTCGTAGAGGTCCTTGAAGGGGCCATCCGCCTTGCGCGCGGCGACAACATGCTCCATCGCGGCCCGCCCGACATTGCGGATCGCGCCGAGCGCATAATGGATCGCGCCGTCTTCGACCGCGAAATCGGCTTCGGAGCGATTAATGTCCGGCGGCAAAATCTGGACATCGATCCGCCGCGCCTCTTGGAACATCATCGCCAGCTTGTCTGTATTGGCGATATCCAGACTCATCAGGGCGGCGAGGAACTCGACCGGGTAATTGGCTTTCAGATAAGCGGTGCGATAGGCGATGACGGCGTAGGCGGCGGCGTGACTCTTGTTGAAGCCGTAGCCGGCAAATTCGGCCACCAGATCAAAGATATGGCTGGCCTTGGCGTCCGTCAGGCCATGCGTGGCCGTTCCCTCGAGGAAACGCGCCTTCTGCTTGTCCATCTCCTCCTTGATCTTCTTGCCCATGGCGCGCCGGAGAAGATCGGCCTCGCCCAGCGAGTAGCCGGAGAGGATCTGGGCAATCTGCATCACCTGTTCCTGGTAGATGATGATGCCGTAGGTCTCTTTCAGCACCGGCTCCAGATCCGGGTGGAGATAATCAATCTCCTCATCGCCGTATTTCCGGGCGACATAGGAATCGATATTTTTCATCGGCCCCGGACGATAAAGCGAAATCAGCGCGATGATGTCTTCGATCGTATCGGGTTTCACCTTGCGCAGCGTGTCGCGCATGCCGGTCGATTCCATCTGGAACACGCCGATGGAATTGCCCGCGCTCAAAAGCTCGAACGTCGCCGCGTCGTCGTCCGGGGCCTTCTCCAGATCGACCACGATGTCCTGCTCTTCCAGATAGTTGAGCGCGCGGGCAATGACGGTCAGGGTCTTGAGGCCCAGAAAGTCGAATTTCACCAGACCCGCCGGCTCGACCCATTTCATATTGAACTGGGTCGCCGGAATGTCGGAGCGCGGGTCGCGGTAAAGCGGCACCATCTCGGTCAACGGCCGGTCGCCGATCACGACGCCGGCGGCATGGGTCGAGGCGTTCCGGAACAGGCCCTCAAGTTTCAGGGCCATGCTGATGAGGGTGTCGACGTCCGACTCCTCTTTCCGCCAAGCCTGAATACGGTCCTCGGTCTGGACCGCTTCAGCCAGCGTCACCGGGTTGGCCGGATTGCTGGGCACCAGCTTGGCGAGGCGGTCAACCTGCCCATAGGGTAGCTGCATCACCCGGCCGACATCGCGCAGAACGGCCCGGGCCTGAAGCGTGCCGAACGTGATGATCTGGGCGACGCGGTCATCGCCATATTTCTTTTGAACATAATCAATGACGTGACCCCGCCGCTCCTGACAGAAGTCGATGTCAAAGTCCGGCATCGAGACGCGTTCCGGGTTCAGAAATCGCTCGAAGATTAGCCCGTAACGAATTGGGTCAAGATCAGTAATCGTTAATGACCAGGCGACAAGAGACCCGGCCCCCGAGCCCCGGCCCGGCCCGACCGGCACGTCATGCGCCTTGGCCCATTTGATGAAATCCGAAACGATCAGGAAATAGCCGGGAAAGCCCATGCCCTCGATCACGCCGAGCTCATATTCCAGACGCTTTTCGTAATCCTCGACCGGCGCCGCGGCCTCCAGCTTCGCCAGCCGCGCCTTCAGGCCGTCGCGCGCCTGAACGGCGAGCTCTTCGCTCTCCGTGCGGCCTTCGCCGGTATTGAAACTTGGAAGGATGGGCGCGCTGGTGCGCGGACGGAAAGCGCAGCGGCGCGCGATCTCGATCGTGCTGTCCAGCGCCTCGGGAAGATCGGCGAAACGCTCCCGCATTTCCTGACTGGTCTTGAAATCATGATCACGCGTCACCTTCCGGCGATCGCGTGAATCCAGATAGGCGCCGTCCGCGATGCAGAGCAGCGCGTCATGCGCTTCATGCATGGCCGGGTCGGGGAAATAGGCTTCATTGGTGGCGACAACAGGCAGCTTATGGGCGTAGGCCTCGTTCAGAAGGAACGCCTCGGCCTGTTTTTCACGATCAACGTCGTGTCGCTGCAACTCGATATAAAACCGGTCCGGGAACGCGGCGGACAGGCGGTTGATCAGCTTGACCGCTTCATCCTGCGCGCCGCTGCAATACAGCCGGTTGACCGGGCCGTCCGGACCGCCGCTGAGCGCGATCAACCCCTCTGAATGCGCCTCCAGATCGGAAAAGGCGACATGAGCCTGTTCATCGCTCTGGACCTCAAGAAAGGCCTTGCTCGAGAGTTTCAGCAGGTTTTTGTAGCCCGCCTCGTCCTGCGCAAGCAGCGCAATTGTCCCGACCGGTTCGCGCCGCGTCTCGCCCAGCGGGCGCTCATCATGGGCCACCGCGAGCGAACAACCGACAATGGGCTGAACCCCGGCCTTCGACAGCTTCTCCGAAAACTCCAGCGCGCCGAACAGATTGTTCGTGTCGGTCAGCGCCACGGCCGGCATCTGCCGTTCCCGGCACAGCTCGGCCAGCTGGTCTATCCGGATCGCGCCCTCAAGCAGGGAATAGGCGGACCGGACGCGCAGATGAATAAAGGGCGGAGTTGAAGACATGGATCGCCACGCGACTCGCGAAAGGGCTATGGATCAGCCTAGCCCCGGCTAGCCGCCCAGAACCAGACTCCAGGCTGTAACCATCCACAGCAGACCGGCGGTGACGGAAAGAGCGGCGGCGTCTTTGAGAAGATTCTTGTGCATGTCATCCTCCAATTGAGTTCGTGTTTTGTTCTTATTCCGAGAATGAGAACATTTCAAGAACTTTTTATCGGGAGGGTTCGATCAGGCCGTGTTCCAGCGTCAGAACGCGGTCCGTCGCGGCGGCCAGGTCATGATTGTGCGTGGCGATCAGGGCCGCGAGATTTCGCTCGCGCGCCAGCCGCGTCAGCGCCGTGAACACGCCGTCGGAGGTTTCAGGGTCAAGATTGCCGGTTGGCTCATCCGCCAGAAGGATATCGGGATCATTCACCAGCGCCCGGGCTATGGCCACGCGCTGGCGCTCACCCCCGGAAAGCTGCGCCGGCTGGTGAGTGAGGCGCTCGCCAAGCCCAAGCTCGACCAGCAGGGCCTCCGCCTCTTCCCGCGCGGCGCGGCGCCCCTTCCCCGTGATCATCTGGGGTATGGCGACATTATCCAGCGCCGAGAATTCCGGCAGCAGGTGATGGAACTGATAGACGAAGCCCACGGAATCCCGGCGAAGGCGCGTGCGCTGCCGGTCGGAAAGCGCCAGCGCGTCCTCGCCCTTGATCCAGACGCTGCCCGCATTGGGCCGCTCAAGAAGACCAATGGCGTGAAGCAGGGATGACTTGCCGCAGCCTGACGGACCGACCAGCCCGACAATTTCCCCGGCCGCGATGTCGATATTCGCGCCCTTCAGGACATGCAGAACCTGATCGCCCGTCTGATAATTGCGCTCTATCCCGCGCACCGAAAGCGTGGAAGACCGGTCACTCATAGCGCAGCGCCTCCACGGGATCGACGCGTGCGGCGAACCAGGCCGGGATCAGGGTCACGACTACGGAAACCAGGAAACCCCAGAAGGCGACAAAGCCGACCTCGGCGTAATCAATCCGCGCCGGAAGGTGATCCAGGCCATAAACTTCAGCGTCAAAGAGATTGGTTTGAAAGATAAATTCAAGGAATCCCTGAATCGGGCCTATGAATTCGCAGAACAGGACGCCAAGGATCAGACCGGTCAGCGTGCCCAGCGCGCCAAGAGAGGCGCCGGACATCAGGAAAACCCGCATGATCGCGGCCCGCGGCGCGCCCACGGTGCGAAGGATGGCAATATCCCCCGCCTTGTTCCGGACCATCATGGTAAAGCCGGATATGATGTTGAGCGCGGCGATCAGCACGACCAGCATCAGGATCAACCGCATGGCCATGCGCTCCACCTGGAGGGCGTTGAACAGGCTTCTGTTCCGGTCCCGCCAGTCGAAAACGAAATATCCCGGCGACAAAGCCGCGCGCACCGCCTGAACGCCCGCGTCAATTTCATCGGGGTTATTGAGCCGCACCTCAACCTGATCAACCTGATCCCCCTTGCCGAGGAAAAGCTGCGCCTGGTCCAGCGGCATATAGACGAGCACGCCATCCAGCTCTGTCAGGCCGATCTCTATGTAATCGCCAATCAGATAGGATTTACGCCGCACGGAGGTCCCGAATGGCGTTTGCGCGCCCTGCGGGGAAATTATGGTGATGGCGTCGCCTATTGAAAGGCCAAGCTGTTCGGCGAGACGCTTGCCTGTATAGACCACCTCCCCGCCGTTCCGGCCCTCGCCGAACTCGGGGCTGCCGCCATTATTCAGCTTCTCGACCAGGAACGGTGTTTCCGCCATGTCCTGCGGCGTCACGCCCCGGATCACCACCGGCGCAACGGCGCCCTGAGTGGAGGCGAGCGCCTGTCCAGCGACCATGGGATAGACCGTTTCGACCGGGCCAAGCTCTGTCAGGCGGCCTTGCAGCTTCGCCGCCTCCTCCAGACTCATGTTCGGGGCCTGCACATAGACATGGCCGTCAACGCCCAGCAGCCGGCTGACCAGTTCGTAGCGAAAGCCGTTCATGATCGACATGACGGCGATCAGCGCCGCCACGGCCAGCGCCACCCCGACAAAGGCGATGATCGACATCAGGGCCACGCCGCCATCCTTGCGCGTAGCAAACAGCAGGCGCCCGGCAATCAGGCGCTCATAGAGCGAAAAGGGCGGCGCGCCGCGCGAGGTCTTGCCGTTGCGGCTCAAACCGCGCCCTCCAGAAGCCGGGATATGGCCGCTTCGGGCGACAGTTCTTCACGCTCGCCGGTGGCGCGGCGCTTCAGCTCCACCACGCCGTTCTGAAGGCCGCGCGGCCCGATCACCACCTGCCAGGGCAGGCCGATCAGATCCATGCGCGCGAACTTCGCGCCCGGCCGCTCTTCGGAATCGTCGACCAGCGGCTCGCGTCCGGCCAGTGTCATGGCCTCTTCAAACTGAGCCGTCACACGGTCGGCGTCCGGGTCGCCGGGCTTGAGATTGATAATGCCGGCCTGAAACGGCGCGACGCTTTCCGGCCAGATAATACCGGCTTCGTCATGGCTCGCTTCGATGATCGCGCCGACCAGACGCGAAACGCCAACCCCGTAGGAGCCCATGTGCAACAGGCGGTCCTGGCCGTCCGATCCGGACACCTTGGCGCGCATGGGTTCGGAATATTTCGTCCCGAAATAGAAGATGTGGCCAACTTCGATCCCGCGCGCCTCGCGCTGGCGGTCCTGCGGCAGGGCGGCGAAAGCATTGGCGTTGTGCATTTCGTCCGTCGCGGCGTAGAGCGACGTGCGTTCATCGACCATCGCCTGCAATCCTGCGACGTCATCGAAATCGATGTCAGCCCCGGGCGCGTTCATGTCCAGAATTCCGGCATCACAATAAACCTGCGACTCGCCCGTATCGGCTAGGATAATGAATTCATGGCTGAGGTCGCCGCCGATCGGCCCCGTATCGGCGCGCATCGGGATGGCTTTCAGCCCCATGCGCTCGAACGTGTTGAGATAGGCCGCGAACATGCGGTTATAGGAATGGCGCGCGCCGGCCTCGTCGATATCGAAGGAATAGGTGTCCTTCATCAGAAATTCGCGTCCGCGCATCACGCCAAAGCGCGGGCGAACCTCGTCCCGGAACTTCCACTGGATATGGTAAAGCAGCTTCGGAAGATCCTTGTAGGACCGCAGGGAGGCCCGGGCGATCTCGGTGATCATTTCCTCGTTGGTCGGGCCGTAGAGAAGGTCGCGTTCCTTGCGGTCCTGAATGCGCAGCATTTCCGCGCCATAGTCATCATACCGGCCGCTTTCGCGCCACAGATCGGCCGACTGGATGGTCGGCATCAACAGCTCCACAGCCCCGGCGCGATGCTGTTCCTCGCGCACGATCCGCTCGATATTCTTCAAAACGGCCAGGCCAAGCGGAAGCCAGGAATAGATGCCGGACGCCGACTGGCGGATCATGCCCGCGCGCAGCATCAGCCGGTGCGAAGCGATCTCCGCCTCGGCCGGGGTTTCCTTCAGAACAGGCAGAAAATAACGGGAAAGACGCATGTTTTTTGAATCGCGGAGGCCGGAAATGAACGGTTCGCGTTGATAGACCGCCCGGTTGGGCGGCGCAACGCGCGAACGCCGATCAGACTTCCGGGATGTCGAACGGAGCCGGAAGGCTTTCCAGCGTAACCGCGCCAGAGGTGATGACCAGGGCGACAACAACCCAGATAGCCGCGGCAATCCCCGTGGTGATCAGGGCCTTCTTGCCCAGTTGCGGGTTTTGAGGCGCGCCCGGCTCCGTGCCTTCGGGGCCTCCATCGCCTTCCCACTGGCCTTTCACGCCGAACGGCAGGACGGCGAAGATCACGACCCACCAGATAATGACGAAAGTGACGATGCCCGTGACAATGCCCATCAGTGACGGGGCTCCGCCATCAATTCGATCAGAACGCCATTGAAATCACGCGGATGCACGAAGATCACCGGAACGCCGTGGGCGCCGATGCGCGGCTCGCCCGTGCCCAGAACCTGCGCGCCTTTTTCCACCATGTCGTCGCGCGCCTTCACGATGTCGGGCACCTCGAAACAGACGTGATGCTGGCCGCCTTTGGGGTTCTTTTCGAGAAATTTCGTGATCGGGGAATTATCGCCCAGAGGCTCGATCAGTTCGATCTCGCTATTATCCAGCCTGATAAAGGCGGCGCAGACCCCCTGCTCCGGCAGTTCGATCTTGTCCGTGGCTTCGCTGGCGCCCAGCATGTCGCGATAGGTCTTCGCCGCCTCGTCGATAGACGGAACGGCGATGCCGATATGGTTCAGCCGGCCAATTTTCACGTTCGACCTCCTCAGCCTTCAAGCGTTTTCGTCCAGAACAATAACATCAACCAGCGGCCGCTTGCCCCAGATGTCCTGCGCCCTGCGGCGAACCGCGCGCATCACAAGGGTCTCCGCCGCCTCCGCGTCCACGCGTTTGGCGCGGGACAGCGTCTCATGCGCGACGTCTTCCATCTCTTCCTCGAACGCGTCCAGACTGAAGTCCGGCGCATCGGGAATGCCGCGCGTCAGGCAAGCCGGGCCTTCAAGAATACGCCCGCGGGCGTCGATGGAAACGGCGACCGTGACATGACCGACAAAGGACATTTTCCGGCGATCCTTTAGCGAGGGCGCTTCCGCATCCACGATCACGTCGCCGTCGACATAGAGCCGCCCGGCCGGAACCTCGTCGATCACGCCCGGCTTGCCGGGGCCAAGCAGGATCAGATCGCCATTATGCGGCGCGATGGCCTGCCCCACCTGCACGTCGCGGGCGAGCTTGGCGTGTTCCACCAGATGGCGGCGCTCGCCATGCACCGGAATGGCCAGCTTGGGGCGCGCCCACTGATACATTTGCCGAAGTTCGTCGCGCGCCGGATGACCGGACACATGGATTTCGCCGTCACGGTCGGTGATCAGTTCGACCCCGCGCTCCACGAACCGGTTTTTCAGCTCGATTATATCCTTCTCGTTCCCGGGGATGACGCGGGAGGAAAAGATAACCGTATCGCCCTCCCCCAGGCTGACATTGCGGTGATCGCCCGAAGCGATGCGCGAAAGCGCCGCGCGGCGCTCGCCCTGGCTGCCCGTGCACAGGAACAGAATCTTGTCGTTCGGGAAGAAGCCGGCCTCGTTCTCGTCAACGAAGGGCTTGAACTGGTTAAGCAGACCGACCGATTTCGCCGCCGCCGACATACGGTGCATCGACCGGCCGACAAGGCAGACGCGGCGGCCATTTTCCTCCGCCGCCACCATGGCGGTTTCCATACGCGCCACATTTGACGCGAAGGATGCGATGGCGACCTTGCCTTTCTGTTCGCCGACCACGCGGATCAATTCTTCCCGCACCTCGCCCTCGGAGCCCGTATGCCCTTCGACAAAGACGTTCGTGGAGTCACAAACCAGCGCCAGCACGCCCTCTTCCCCCAGCGCGTTCAGCGCCTCGACATCCGTGGACTCGCCAATCAGGGGATCGGGATCGATCTTCCAGTCGCCGGTATGCAGAACCATGCCGGCCGGGGTTCGGATCGCTAGGCCGTTCGGTTCCGGGATCGAGTGGGTCAACGTGATCAGCTGCAGATCGAAGGGACCAAGTTCGAAACGGTGATCCAGCCCGATCTCGATAACCTCGACCTCGTTCAGCAGACCGAATTCCTGCAGGCGGTCCCGGACCAGCCAGGCCGTGAAAGGCGTGGCGTAGATCGGGCAGCGCAAGCGCGGCCAGAGGCGCGCCACCGCGCCCATGTGGTCCTCATGCGCATGGGTCAGGACAATGCCCAGCAAATCGTCGGCGCGCTCTTCAATGAAGCCGGCGTTGGGCATGATGATGTCGATGCCGGGCGTCGAAGCGTCGCCAAAGGTCACGCCCAGATCGACAATGACCCATTTGCGGTTCTCTTCCGGCCCGTAGCCGTAGAGATTGAGGTTCATCCCGATCTCGCCGCAGCCGCCTAGCGGCAGGAAAACGAAAGGTTGGACGGCGGTGTCGGCCATTAAATCTTGCTCTTGTTGCGTTGCCAGATGTCCAGAAGCCCGCGGATGGTCACGTCCGGGTCGTAATGATCGATTTGTTCCGCCGCGCCCTCGAACAGGGACGCGACGCCGCCCGTGCCGATCACGGTCATCGGCTGGTCGTATTCGGCCTTCACGCGCTCGATCAGGCCGTCAATCAACTCGATATAGCCCCAGAAAATGCCCGATTGCATTGCGCCAACGGTGTCTTTTCCGATCGTTCTGGGCGGTTTCTGTATCGCGATACGGGGCAGTTTCGCCGCGGCCTCATGCAACGCGGTCAGGGAGAGATTGATCCCTGGCGCGATCACCCCGCCCTCGAAATTGCCGTCCGCCGAAATCACATCGAACGTCGTCGCGGTGCCGGAGTCGACGATCAACAAGGCGCCCTCATAGACAATCCGGCAGCCCAGCGCATTGACCAGCCGGTCCGCCCCCACATCCTCGGGCCGAGAGATGCTGACTCCAACCCCCAGATCGATATCGGATTCGCCGATGATTATCGGCTCAACGCCCAGATAGCGGCGGGCCAGGTTGCGCAAATGGAAAATGGATTGCGGCACGACGGAGCTGACGATGCAGCCATCCAGATCATCAAAGCTGAGCCCCTCCATCTTCATCAGCTGGTCCAGCCAGACAGCATGCTCGTCCGCGGTGCGCGACTGATGCGTGGCGGAGCGCCACTGCGCCCGCCAGTTCTCGCCGTCATGGACCGCGAAAAGCGTATTCGTATTGCCGCTATCGATCGCCAGAAGCATGGCTGCCGTCCCTATTTCCTGCCGGGAAAGAAGACATCGCCGGCCGCGACGCGCATCAATGCGCCATCAGGCTGGCGAAGGCAAAGCGCGCCGCCAGCGTCCAGATCCTCGAAAACCCCATAGAGGTCTTCGGCGCCGCCTTTCACTACGATCGGTTCTCCCAGCCCGCTGGCGCGGGACAGCCACGCCTTGCGGATGGCAGTGAAACCTTCGCGCCGCCAGACGCCAAGCCAGGACTCGAACGCCGCCGCCAGATCGCGCGCGACGTCATCGGGGTGTGGCCGGTTCAGGCCCGGCGCAAGGCGGTCCGCCAGCGCCAGCGCCGGGTAAGGCGTGTTATCCGGGGCGTCGGCGATATTCAGGCCAATCCCCACAACCAGCCAGCGGCCCACGGCGTCCGTGCCTGACTCCAGCAAAATCCCGCCCGCTTTCGCGCCATCCAGAAGAAGGTCATTGGGCCATTTGAGAGAGACCGCCCCCGGCAGCACATGCGCCGCAAAAGCGTCATACGCCGCAAGGGCGGTGACAAAGGAAAGCTGCGCCAACTCGCCCGGGTCGCTGGAAAAGCGGTAGGCGCCGCTGAGAAAGAGATTGCCGCCGCTGCTCTGCCACGGCCGCCCTCTGCGTCCCCGGCCCGCCGTCTGGGCCGTCGCCGAAATCCAGAAGGGCGTCTCCGCGCCTGCGCCGAGGCGGCGCTTGGCTTCCTCGTTGGTCGAGTCGATCTCGGCCAGCCGCTCAATGCGCGGCGCGGACTGCGTCACGAAAACAGCGCGCTCGCCGCTGCGCCCGCCTGAGAGATCAGCGGAAAGATGAAGACCACCAGGATCGGGAAGGCAAGAGCCGCCGACCCGAACGCGGTATAGGCGACAGTCCGGCCCGGGCGGACAAAGCCCTGAGCCGGTTCATCGAACCAGATCAGCTTGACGATGCGCAGATAGTAGAACGCCCCGACGACCGTGCCGAGCGCGGCAAAGACCGCCAGCAGGACCAATCCGGCGTCCAGCGCCGCCATGAAGACATAGAGCTTGGCAATAAAGCCCGCGAAGGGCGGCAGGCCGGCCACGGACAGCATCAACATGGACAGCGCCACGGCGATGCCGGGATTGGTTTGGGAAAGCCCCGCCAGATCGTCGATCTGCTCAACCATGCCGTCCTTGCGGCGCATGGCCAGAATGCAGGCAAATACGCCGATCACCGACAGCAGGTAGATCGTCATATAGATCAGCAGGCCGTTGACGCCGTTCTGGGTGCCCGCAGCCAGCCCCATCAGCGCATACCCCATGTTGGCGATGGAGCTATAGGCCATCAGGCGCTTGATGTTCGATTGCGCCAGCGCGCCGAACACGCCAACGCCGATGGAAATGCCGGCCAGCGCCACAATCACTTGCTGCCAGTCGCCAATAAACTCACCGAACGGGCCGACCAGAACGCGCGCGAACAGCGCCATGGCGGCGAATTTCGGGGCGGCGGCCAGGAAGGCCGTGACCGGCGTCGGCGCGCCTTCATAAACGTCAGGCGTCCACATATGGAACGGCGCGGCGCTGACTTTGAACGCAAGGCCGGAGATCGCGAAGACCAGCCCAATCGTGAACATCAGGGACTCTTCCTGCGCCAGCGCGGCGGCGATGCTGTCGAAATCGGTCGCGCCGGTGGCGCCGAAAATCAGCGAAAGGCCATATAGCAAGAGACCCGAGGAGAGCGCCCCGAGGACAAAATATTTCAGACCCGCTTCCGAAGACCGCAAGGAGTCGCGGTTGAAAGCCGCCATCACATAAAGAGCCAGCGATTGCAGCTCGATCCCCATATAGACGGCGATGATGTCGCCCGCCGACACCATCATGCCCATGCCCAGAACGGCCAGAAGGCCCAGAACCGGGAATTCGAACCGGGACAGTTTCTCTTTCTGCATGAAGCTGTCGGACAGCAGCAGGGTCAGGCCCGCGCCGATCGCGATGACAACCTTGGCGAAGACCGCGAAACGGTCCGCCACCAGCGCGCCGGAAAAGGCCGCGCCGGCGCCATTGGCGAGCCCGGCCAGCGCGAGCGCCGCGTATCCGGCCAGCGTCGCCAGAGCGAGCCATGT
The DNA here is from genome assembly GCF_013911995.1 of Euryhalocaulis sp. Taxonomy (NCBI): domain Bacteria; kingdom Pseudomonadati; phylum Pseudomonadota; class Alphaproteobacteria; order Maricaulales; family Maricaulaceae; genus Euryhalocaulis; species Euryhalocaulis sp. The sequence continues at coordinate 67,645 of NZ_JACESD010000002.1, read as the reverse complement.
GATCAGGCGCGCGGACTTGTCGCCCATGATCACGCCGGCGACGAGCAGGCCCATCGTAGCGACAGCCAGGAAGACTTCGGGCGCCGCGATCGCGAAGTTTACAGCGAAGGATTCAGTCATGGCTCCAGCGGGATCTCCAAAGTCTCGGGCGCAGGCGCGAGCGCTTCTTCATAATGTGCGACCAGGTCCATGACCGAGGTCTCGGTGATGTCGGTAACCAGCGACGGGAAAACGCCCAGCGCCAGCGTGGCGATGATCAGCGGAATGAAGGTGATCAGCTCCCGGCGGTTCACGTCGGTAATGTTCTCGAGCTTCGAGTTCACGATCTCGCCGAACACCACGTTGCGGTACACGTTCAGCATGTAGACCGCCGAAAGGATCACGCCGAAGGCCGCGCCGAACGCGATCCACGGATTGACCAGATAGCCGCCCACCATGGTCAGGATCTCGCCCACGAACCCGCTGGTCCCGGGAAGACCCACATTGCCCAATGCGAACAGCAGGAAGATCGCGGCATAGACCGGCATACGGTGCACAAGGCCGCCATAGAAGGCGATTTCCCGCGTGTGCATCCGGTCATAGATCACGCCGACCGCCAGGAAGAGCGCGCCGGAAATGACGCCGTGGCTGATCATCTGGAAAATCGCGCCCTGCAGGCCCTGCGCGTTGGCGGCAAAAATGCCGAGCGTCACAAAGCCCATGTGGGCCACAGAGGAATAGGCCACCAGCTTCTTGATGTCGGTCTGCCGGAACGCCACCAGCGAGGTGTAGATGATGGCGATGACCGACAGCGCGAACACCAGAGGCGCGAAGTATTCTGACCCGAACGGGAACATCGGCAGCGAGAACCGCAGGAAGCCGTAGCCGCCCATCTTCAGCAGCACGCCGGCCAGGATAACCGACCCGGCCGTGGGCGCCTGGACGTGCGCGTCCGGCAGCCAGGTATGCACCGGCCACATCGGCATCTTCACCGCGAACGAGGCGAAGAAGGCCAGCCAGAGCCATTTCTGCACGCCCGGATCGAACCGGTAATCCATCAGGATCGCGATGTCCGTGGTTCCGGCCTGCAGATACATATAGATGATCGCGACCAGCATCAGCAGCGAGCCGAGGAGCGTGTACAGGAAGAATTTGTACGACGCGTAGACCCGGTTCGCCCCGCCCCAGATGCCGATCAGCAGGAACATCGGGATCAGGCCGGCCTCGAAGAAGAAATAGAAGAGGATGAGATCCTTGGCGGTAAACACGCCGATCATCATCGTCTCGAGCACCAGGAACGAGGCCAGGTATTCCGTGATGCGCGTATTGATCGACCGCCAGCCGGCGATGATGCAGATCGGCATCAGGAAGGTGGTCAGCAGAACGAACAGGACGGAAATGCCGTCCACGCCCATGCGATAGGAAATATCCAGCCCCAGCCAGTTGGCCTCTTCGGTCAATTGGAAACCGGCCAGGCTGGGATCAAACCAGGACAGCACCACCAGCGACGAGGCCAGCGCGCCCAGCGTGAACCACAAGGCGACCCAGCGGCTGTTGCGATCAACCACCTCGCCGTCTTCCGGACGGGCCATCGCCTTCAGCACGAGGATCAGCAGCGCGCCAATCGTCGGCAGGAAGGTCGTCAGGGAAAGAATCGGAAAATCAGACATCGCCTTCGCCCTATCCCTTCAGCACGATCAGGGCGCCGGCAATCGCCACGACGGCGATCAGCATGACAAGCGCATAATGATACAAATATCCGGTTTGCAGCCGCGACAGCCGTGACGCGCCGGAGCGCACCGCACGGGCCACCCCGTTGGGGCCCAGCCCGTCAACGATGCGCACATCGCCGACTTTCCAGAACAGGTCGCCCAGTCCGCGCGCGCCGCGCACGAAGGTCGCGTTATAGAGTTCGTCGAAGAACCACTTGTTATAGAGGAAGCTGTGCAGCGGCCCGCCGCTCTCCCCGATGCGCCGCGGGATGCCCGGACGCATCAGATAGAAGAACACCGCGCCCAGGAAGCCCAGCAGCGTCACGACGAACGGCGTCCAGAGAACCCAGACCGGCACGTGATGCCCGCCATGTTCTTCGCCGTGCTCCTCTGAAGCGGCATGGGCGGCGCCCTCGCCTCCCTCGGCATGCGCCTCGGCGGCTTCGGTGTCGGCCTCGTCGCCTGTCAGTTGCCCCGTAACGTTCTCCGCGGTTTCAGACGCTTCGTCCGAATGGCCGGCTTCAGCGTGAAGATCTTCGCCATGCTCCGCTTCCTCGCCGTGCGACGCAGCGGAAGCAAAGGTTACGCTCTCACGCCAGAACCCGTCTTTCGCATCGCCCACGAACGGCGAGTAGAACAATGCGCCGGCGAACACGGCGCCGACCGCCAGGATCAGCAGCGGCCCCATCATGACCAGCGGCGACTCGTGCGCCTTCTCGAAATGCTCCTGCGGCCCGCGATGCTTGCCGTGGAACGTCATGAAGATCAGGCGCCAGGAATAGAATGAGGTCAGCAAGGCGGCGACCACGCCGGCCCAGAAGGCCAGCGTCGCAACCTGCGATCCGGTGTCGGCGGCGACCGCGAAAGCGCCCTCGATAATGGCGTCCTTGGAGAAGAAGCCGGCAAAGCCCAGCTTCGTGCCCGGGATGCCGACGCCGGTCAGGGCCAGCGTGCCGATCAGCATGACGGCGTAAGTCCAGGGAATGACCTTCCACATGCCGCCCATCTTCCGCATGTCCTGCTCATCATGCAGGGCGTGGATGACCGAGCCCGAGCCCAGGAAGAGCAGCGCCTTGAAGAAGGCGTGCGTGAACAGGTGGAACATCGCCGCGCCATAAAGGCCAAGACCGGCGGCGAAGAACATGTACCCCAGCTGCGAGCAGGTGGAGTAAGCCACCACGCGCTTGATGTCGTTCTGCGCCATACCGATGGTCGCGGCAAAGAAGGCGGTAATCGCGCCGATGACCGCCACGATGGCGGAGGCGACCGGGGCCGCCTCGAAAATCGGCGAACAACGCACCACAAGGAACACGCCCGCCGTCACCATGGTGGCGGCGTGGATCAGCGCGGAGACCGGCGTCGGGCCCTCCATGGCGTCCGGCAGCCAGACGTGGAGGAAAAACTGGGCGGACTTGCCCATCGCGCCGATGAACAGGAGGAAGGCGATGATCTCGACTGCATAGAAGCGCATGCCGAGGAATTCGGTCGCCTGCCCCTGCATGGCCGCAACCTGCGCGAACACGCCATCGAACTGGATCGTCCCGAAGATCAGGAAGATCGCCATGATGCCGAGCGCAAAGCCGAAATCGCCCACGCGGTTGGTGACGAACGCCTTGATGGCCGCCGAATTCGCTGTCGGCTTCTTGTACCAGAATCCGATCAGCAGATAGGAGGCCAGCCCCACGCCTTCCCAGCCAAAGAAGAGCTGCATGAAGTCGTTCGCGGTCACCAGCATCAGCATCGCGAAGGTGAACAGCGAGAGATAGGAGAAGAACCGCGCCCGGTGCGGATCGTGGCTCATATAGCCGAACGAATAGATGTGGACGAGCGAGGACACGAACGTGACCACGACCAGCATCACAGCGGACAGCGTGTCTATCCGCATCGACCAGGAGGTCTGGAACGCGCCGATATCGAACCAGCGCGCGATCTCTATGGTCAGCTCATTGCCGGCAAACGCCACGTCATAGAAGGCGTAGAGCGACAGCCCCGCCGACAGGCAGACCAGCAGCGTGGTGATCCACATGGCCGCCCGGTCGCCGATATAGCGTTGCAAAAGCCCCGCGATGGCCGCGCCCAGCAGCGGGCCGAATACGATTATCGCGTACATCCCCCGCCTAACCCTTCATCAGATTGATGTCTTCAACCGCGATGTCGCCGCGGTTGCGGAAATAAACCACCAGAACGGCCAGCCCGACGGCCGCTTCAGCCGCCGCGACCGTCAGAACGAACATCGCGAAAATCTGCCCCGCGATTTCGCCCAGATAGACCGAGAAGGCGACCAGATTGATGTTCACCGCAAGCAGCAGAAGCTCGATCGACATCAGGATGATGATGACGTTCTTGCGGTTGGTGAAAATGCCGAACACGCCAATCGTAAAAAGAATGGCGGCGAGCGTGAGATAATGTGCGAGTCCGATCATCTAACCAATCCCCTCGCCCTGTTCGATATCGACCAGCTCCACCGCTTCATCCCGCTTGCGGCCGACCTGCTTGCCGACATCCTGACGCTTCACCCCTTCGCGATGACGCAGCGTCAGCACGATGGCGCCGATCATGGCGACCAGCAGAACCATGCCGGCGGCCTGGAAGAAATAGACATATTCGGTGTAGAGCACCGCCCCGATCGCCTCGATATTGGAGGCGGATACAGGAATGGCCGGCGGCTGTGCGGCAGCCTCGCCGCGCGAAGCGGCCCAGCTGGCGCCGACAAACGCCATCTCGGCCAGCATGATCAGCGCGATCAGCGCGCCCACCGGCATATATTGCAGAAAGCCCTGTTTCAGCTCGACGAAATCGACGTCCAGCATCATCACGACGAACAGGAACAGCACAGCGACCGCGCCCACATAAACTACGACCAGCAGCATCGCCAGAAACTCCGCGCCAATCAGCACGAACAGGCCCGCCGTGGTGAAAAAGGTGAGGATCAGCCACATGACCGAGCGCACGGGATTGCGCGCGGCCACGACCATGAAGGCCGCGGAAACCGCGACCCCGGCCAGTATCCAGAAGGCGATCGCCTGTAAGATCATGCCCTGCCCCGTCTCTTCCCGTTAAAATCACGCCATGGCGGAGCCGCCCGGCGCGAAGCGCCCGCCCTAGCGGTAAGGCGCGTCCAGTTCCAGATTGCGTGCGATTTCCCGCTCCCAGCGATCACCGTTCGCCAGCAGCCGGTCCTTGTCATAATAAAGCTCTTCGCGCGTCTCGGTCGCGAATTCGAAGTTCGGTCCCTCGACAATCGCATCCACCGGGCAGGCCTCCTGGCAGTAACCGCAATAGATGCATTTCACCATGTCGATGTCGTAGCGCGTCGTGCGGCGCGAACCGTCCGCGCGCGGCTCCGCCTCGATCGTGATGGCCTGCGCCGGGCAGATCGCCTCGCACAGCTTGCAGGCGATGCAGCGCTCTTCGCCATTCGGGTATCGGCGCAGCGCGTGTTCGCCGCGGAAGCGCGGGCTCAGCGGGCCTTTCTCGAACGGATAGGCCAGCGTGGCCTTGGGCCTGAAGAAATACTTCATGGCCAGGATGAAGGCGCCGACAAAGTCCAGCAGGAGCGCGCCGCGGAGAGCTTGTGTAATACGAGCCATTGTTTCGTTCGTTTCTCTTCGTTTTGCGCTTTAGGCCGGGCCGCCGGTGAGCGCGACGTATCCGCCGACGAGCACGACCGCAACCAGCGAAGTGGGGAGGAAGACTTTCCAGCCCAGCCGCATCAACTGGTCGTAGCGGTAACGCGGGACCATCGCCTTCACCATGGCGAACATAAAGAAGACGAGGACAATCTTCAGCGCGAACCAGAACACCGGCGGGATCCATTCAAACGGCGGGAATGGCAAGGGCGAATGCCAGCCGCCAAGGAACAGGATCACCGTCATCGCGCTCATCAGCACGATGTTCAGATACTCGCCGATCATGAACAGCAGGTACGGCGTCGAGGAATATTCAACCTGGTATCCGGCCACCAGTTCCGACTCGGCCTCCGGCAGGTCGAACGGCGGCCGGTTCGTCTCCGCCAGCGCCGAGATGAAGAAAATCACCAGCATCGGGAACAGGACCGGCAGCAGCACGATGTTCGGCCAGGTCAGCATGAAGGCGTGCCAGTGCCAAATGCCGCCCGCCTGCGCTTCCACGATATCGCTGAGATTCAACGAACCGACCAGCAGCAGGACGGTGATGATGATGAAGCCGATGGAGACCTCGTAAGAGACCATCTGAGCCGCCGAGCGCAACGCGCCCAGAAACGGATATTTCGAGTTCGACGCCCAACCGCCGATGATGATGCCGTAAACGCCCAGCGACGAAATCGCGAACAGGTAGAGGATGCCGACATTGATGTCCGACACCGCCAGACCCGGCCCGGCCGGAATGACAGCCCAGGAAATGAACGCCAGAACGAAAGTCAGTAACGGCGCCAGGATGAAAAGCGGACGATCAGCGCCGGCCGGAATGACGATTTCCTTGAAAACGAACTTGAAGAAATCCGCGAACGACTGAAGCAGGCCGAACGGCCCCACCACGTTGGGGCCTTTGCGCATCTGCACCGCAGCCCAGATCTTCCGGTCAGCCAGAAGCAGATAGGCCAGGCTCAGCAGCAACGCGATCATGATGATCAGCACGTGCAGCACGGAGGCTGTAAAGTGGCCCCAGTGCGGCCCCATCATGTTTTCGAAGAAACCGTACATTACTCGGCGGCCTCCATGCGCGGCGCTTCATCTTTCACGGCGGAGCACTCCGCCATGACGCGGCTGGCGCGCGCGATCGGATTGGTCATGTAGAAATCGGTCACAGCGCTGCGGAACGGCTCGGCGGACAGGTCGCCCTTCTCGCCCAGCGCATCGAAGTCCAGCTTGTCGAGGTCGGCCGCGCCCGGGGCATAGTCGATGCCGCCAAAGCTCGGATGATCCTCAATCAGCTTGGCGCGGAGCTGGCCCAGCGTGTCATAGGGCAGCGTTCGCGACAGGCGGTCGGAGAGCGCGCGATAGATCGCCCAGTCTTCCTTCGCATCGCCCTTCGGATAGACGGCGCGCGCGCCGGTCTGGACGCGGCCTTCCGCATTGACCCAGGTGCCGGACTTTTCGGTATAGGCGGCGGACGGCAGGATTACGTCCGCCTTGTGCGCGCCCTCGTCGCCGTGGCTGCCGACATAAATCACGAACGCATCGCCGAAATCATTGTCGCGAAGCTCGTCGGCGCCATGCAGCAGCACCGTTTCAATCTCTCCGGACCGTGCAGCTTCCAGCATGCCGGCAACATTGCGTCCGCCCTCGCCTGGCACCAGGCCAAGGTCCAAGCCACCCACGCGGGAGGCGGCGGTGTGAAGCACGTTGAAGCCGTTCCAGGCGTCATCGCCGGACTGGTTGAGCTCCGCGTCCTTTGCGAACTGCGCCACGCGATTGAGGATTGCCGCAGAGTCCGGACGGTTCAGCGCGCCGGCGCCCAGCACGATCATCCCGCGCTCGCCTTCCTTGAAGGCTTTGGCGAGGTCGCCGGACAGCGCCTTGTCGAGGTCGGCGGCCGTTTCGCCCAGATGATCGTAGTCATAGGTCAGGTCGACTGCCTCGCCGATCACTGACACTTTCAGGTCGTTGTGCAGCCAGGCCTTGCGGATACGCGCGTTCAGAACCGACGCCTCATAGCGCGGATTGGCGCCGATCAGCAGCAGGTGGTCGGCGTCTTCAACGCCCATGAAGGTGGAGTTGAACAGCCAGGACTGACGCGGCCCCTCGCCCAGGATCATTCCATCCTGACGGCAATCGATGCTCTTCACGCCAAGGCCGTCCATCAGGTCCTTCAGCGCCTTCATGCCCTCGGCGTCGGCCAGATCGCCTACGATCGCGCCAATGCCTTCCGGGTTGCCCGCCAGTTTCTGCGCGGCGACGTCCAGCGCCTCTGTCCAGTCGACAGGCGTCAGACGGCCATCCTTGCGGACATAGGGCTTGTCCAGTCGCTGGCGGCGCAGGCCGTCCCAGACGAAGCGCGTCTTGTCGGAGATCCATTCCTCGTTCACTTCCTCGTAAATACGGGGAAGGATCCGCATGACTTCCGTGCCGCGGGCGTCCACGCGGATGGCGCAACCCATGGCGTCCATCACGTCGACCGATTCCGTCTTGCGCAGCTCCCACGGGCGCGCCTCGAAAGCATAGGGCTTGGAGGTCAGCGCCCCGACCGGGCAAAGGTCGATCACATTGCCGGACAGCTCCGACGTCGCGGCCTTTTCCAGATAGGTCGTGATTTCCGCGTCTTCGCCGCGGTTCAGCATGCCGAATTCTTCAACGCCGGCGACTTCCGCCGCAAAGCGGACGCAGCGCGTGCACTGGATGCACCGGGTCATGATCGTCTTGATCAGCGGACCCATATATTTCTCTTCGACCGCGCGCTTGTTTTCCTCATAGCGCGTGAAGGAGCGGCCATAGGCCAGCGCCTGGTCCTGAAGATCGCATTCGCCGCCCTGGTCGCAGATCGGGCAGTCCAGCGGATGGTTGATCAGCAGGAACTCCATCACGCCTTCACGGGCCTTGTCGACCAGCGGCGTGGCGGTGTTCACCTTCGGCGGTTCGCCATTGGGGCCGGGACGCAGGTCGCGCACCTGCTGGGCGCAGGAGGCGACCGGCTTGGGCGCGCCGACAACCTCGACCAGGCACATCCGGCAATTGCCCGCGATGGACAGCCGCTCGTGATAGCAGAAACGCGGAATCTCGCGGCCCGCCGTCTCGCACGCCTGAAGCAGCGTCAGGTCCGCCGGAACCTCGACTTCCTCGCCGTCGACGACAAGTTTTCGCAGGTCTTCGCTCATGACTCGCCCTACTCCGCTGCCACGGCCGCGCCCTGAACGTGCGGCTTGGTGCTGCGGTACTGGTTGATTCTCTCTTCGATTTCGCCCCGGAAATGCCGGATCAGGCCCTGGATCGGCCATGCCGCGGCATCGCCCAGCGCGCAGATCGTATGGCCTTCCACCTGATAGGTGACGTCCAGCAGCGTCTCGATTTCCGAATGCTCCGCCTCGCCGCGCGCCATGCGCTCCAGCACGCGCCACATCCAGCCCGTGCCCTCGCGGCACGGCGTGCACTGGCCACAGCTCTCGTGCTTGTAGAAATAGGCAATGCGGGCGATCGCCTTAACGATATCGGTGGACTGATCCATCACGATCACCGCGGCAGTGCCCAGACCCGACTTCACTTCCTTCAGCGCGTCGAAATCCATCAGGACATCGTCACAGATATCCTTCGGGATCAGCGGGACAGATGATCCGCCCGGGATGACCGCTTTCAGATTGTCCCAGCCGCCGCGCACGCCGCCGCAATGGGTCTCGATCAGCTCCTTGAGCGGAATCGACATTGCCTCTTCGACATTGCACGGTTTGTTTACATGGCCGGAGACGCAGAACAGCTTGGTTCCGGTATTCCCTTCGCGCCCGATGCCGGCGAACCATTCCGCGCCGCGGCGCAGAATATCCGGCGCGACCGCGATGGATTCGACATTGTTCACGGTGCTGGGGCAGCCATATAGGCCGGCATTGGCCGGGAAAGGCGGCTTCAGGCGCGGCTGGCCCTTCTTGCCTTCCAGGCTTTCCAGCAGCGCGGTTTCCTCGCCACAGATATACGCGCCTGCGCCGTGGCTGACATAGATGTCGAAATCCCAGCCGGATCCAGCGGCGTCCTTGCCGACCAGCCCCGCGTCATAGGCCTCGCGGATCGCCTTTTCGAGCGCGATCCGCTCATCGACATATTCGCCGCGGATATAGATATAGCAGGCGTGCGCGCGCATCGCGTAGGAGGCGATCAGGCAGCCCTCGATCAGCAGGTGCGGATCGTGGCGCATGATTTCCCGGTCCTTGCACGTGCCCGGCTCGGATTCGTCAGCGTTGACGATCAGATAGTGAGGCCGTTCGCCGACTTCCTTGGGCATGAAGGACCATTTCAGGCCGGTCGGGAAACCGGCGCCGCCGCGGCCGCGCAGGCCCGACGCTTTCATCTGGTCGATGATCCAGTCCTGACCGAAGCTCAGCAGGTCGGCCGTGGAATTCCACGCGCCCCGCTTCTTCGCGGCCTCAAGCCCCGGATCGTGAATGCCGTATAGATTGGTGAAGATGCGATCCTTGTCTTCAAGCATCGCCGCCTCCCTTCTTGCCGTCGGCGTCTTTCGCTTTCACGGCTTTCTTGTCTTCCTTGGTCTCGGGATCGGGCGTCTGCTGGCTGTCCGTGCGCGCCTTTTCCTGGGAATCGCGCGTTGTCTCCTTCGGCTGCCCTTTCTTTTCGGGCGAAGGCTCCGGCGATGATTGCGGGGCGTTTGGAATGGATTTCAGCTTCTTGCCGCGCGATCCGTCGAACAGGGACTCATCTTTCAGCGTTTCCGGGCCGCCTTCCGGCGCGCTGGTCTGACGGCCGTTTTGCGGTCCGGCCTTTACGGCCTCGCCCGCGCCAAACTTGTCCAGCAGGGCCTCCAGCGTCTCCGCCGTCAGGTCCTCGAAATAATGATGCCCGTCCTTGTTGGAAATCTGCGCCATGGGGGCGTTGCAACACGCGCCGAGGCACTCGACTTCCGACCAGGTAAACCGGCCATCTTCCGAGGTCGCGCCCTTCTTGCCGATCCGTGCCTCGCAAACCGCTTTCAGGTCATTCGCGCCGCGCAGCATGCAGGGCGTGGTGCCGCAAATCTGGATATGATGCTCGCCGACCGGGGCCAGGTTGAACATCGTGTAGAAGGTCGCGACCTCCATCACGCGGATTTTCGGCATGTCCAGACGCTCGGCGATGGACTCCATCGCGGCCAGCGTCACCCAGCCCTCCTGCTCCTGGGCCAACCAAAGCAGCGGAATGACGGCGGATTGCTTCCGCGCCTCCGGAAACTTGTTAAGCCAGAACTCGACATCCTTCGTCGAAGCATCAGAAAAGACGAAACTTTCCGGCTGTTCTTGAGCAAGGCGGCGAGCGCTCATCGGTCAATCTCTCCGAACACGATATCCAGCGAACCCAGGATGGCCGAAACGTCAGCCAGCATGTGTCCGCGGTTCATCCAGTCCATGGCCTGCAGGTGCGGGAAGCCGGGCGCGCGGATCTTCACGCGGTGCGGCTTGTTATCGCCGTCCGCGACCAGATAGACGCCAAATTCGCCCTTGGGCGCTTCGACGGCGCAATAGGCCTCGCCTTCCGGCACGTGGAAGCCTTCGGTGTAAAGCTTGAAGTGATGGATCAGGGCTTCCATCGAAGCCTTCATTTCACCCCGGCGCGGCGGCGATACCTTGCCCGATGTTTCCAGAACCGGTCCGTCAGGCATCTTCTCGATGGCCTGCTTCATGATCTTCACGGATTCGCGCATCTCTTCCATGCGGCAGAGATAGCGGTCGTAGCAATCGCCGTTCTTCCCTATGGGGATCTTGAAATCGAAATCGTTATAGACGCCGTAAGGCTGCGAACGGCGCAGATCCCAGCGCAGGCCGGAGCCCCGCACCATGACGCCAGAGAAGCCCCACTTGATCGCCTCTTCCTGCGTCACGACGCCGATATCAACGTTGCGCTGCTTGAAAATGCGGTTTTCAGTCAGAAGCGTCTCGATCTCGTCGAGAACCTTCGGGAACTGCTCGCACCAGGCATAGATGTCATCCAGCAGCGATTGCGTCAGATCCTGATGCACGCCGCCCGGACGGTAATAATGGGCGTGCATGCGGGAGCCGGACGCGCGCTCATAGAACACCATCAGCTTTTCGCGCTCTTCAAAGCCCCACAGCGGCGGGGTGAGCGCGCCGACGTCCATGGCCTGCGTGGTGACGTTCAGAAGATGCGAAAGCTGACGCCCGATCTCGTCATAGAGCGCGCGGATATAGAGCGCGCGCGGGGGAACCTCGACGCCGGCCAGCTTTTCGATGGTCAGGCAGAAGGCGTGCTCCTGATTCATCGGCGCGACATAGTCCAGGCGGTCGAAATAGCCGAGGCCCTGGAGATAGGTCTTGTGCTCCAGCAGCTTTTCAGTGCCGCGGTGCAGCAGGCCGATATGCGGATCGACGCGCTCGACGACCTCGCCATCCAACTCCAGCACCAGGCGCAGCACGCCGTGCGCGGCCGGATGCTGCGGACCGAAGTTCAGATTATAATTCTGGATCTTGGTTTCGGCGGCCATCAGGCTTGCTCCGGCTCGTCCGCGGATTCGGCCTTCTCATCGCCCGGCAGCAAGGCGCGCATGCCCTCCCACGGGGATTCAAAGTCAAAGTCGCGATATTCCTGCTTCAGCTGCACCGGCTCGTAAACGACGCGCTTTTGCTCTTCGTCGTAGCGCACTTCGACATATCCGGTCAGCGGGAAGTCCTTGCGGAGCGGATACCCGTTGAAGCCGTAATCGGTAAGGATGCGGCGCATGTCCGGGTGACCCTCGAAGACCACGCCGTACATGTCGAAGGCTTCGCGCTCGTACCAGTCGGCCACCGGGAAGATTCCGGTGATGGAGGGGACGAACGTCTCCTCATCGGTGCTCAGTTTCACGCGAATGCGGTGATTATTGTGCATCGAAAGGAAGTGATAGACGATCTCGAACCGCTCGCCGCGCTCGGGATAATCAGCCGCGCAAAGATCGATCATCAGGTCGAACCGGCACTCGGCGTCATCGCGCAGATAGCTGAGCACCTCGATGATGGCGTGCCGCTCCACACGCAGAGTCAGCTCGCCATACCGGACAGCGGCGTCCAGCACCTTGTCGTCGAGCGCTTCACGGATGTGCGCGCCCAGTTCTTTCAACGCTTCGCTCATAAAAAGCGCCCTAACGCTCGATATTGCCTTCGCGGCGGATCTTCTTCTGAAGCTGCATGATGCCATAGACCAGCGCTTCGGCGGTCGGCGGGCAGCCCGGAACATAAATGTCCACCGGAACGATCCGGTCGCAGCCGCGCGTCACCGCATAGGAGTAGTGATAGTAGCCGCCGCCATTGGCGCAGGAGCCCATGGAAATGACGTAGCGCGGCTCCGGCATCTGGTCGTAAACGCGGCGCAGCGCCGGGGCCATCTTGTTGGTCAATGTGCCGGCGACGATCATCACGTCCGACTGACGCGGGGAAGCGCGCGGCGCGAAGCCGAAACGCTCCACGTCATAGCGGGGCATGGAGGCCTGCATCATCTCGACCGCACAGCACGCCAGCCCGAACGTCATCCACATCAGCGAGCCGGTGCGCGCCCAGGTGATAAGGTCGTCGGCGCGGGCCACGATATAGCCCTTGTCGGCCAGCTGGTCGGAGACGCCGTCGAAAAACGGGTCATGCTTCTTCGGATCGTATTGCGGGGTCTGGGCGCGGGCCGCGGACCGGGCCGGAACAATCGTGTCGCTCATCGCTCTACTCCCACTCCAGCGCGCCTTTGCGCCACTCGTATATGAAACCGACAGTCAATATGCCGAGGAAAACCAGCATGGAGAAAAAGGCGAAGGCGCGCGTTGCGTCCGGCATCTCGATCAGGGTCGCGGCCCAGGGAAACAGGAAGGCGACCTCAAGGTCGAAAATGATGAAGAGAATCGCCACTAGATAGAATCGGACATCGAACTTGATGCGCGCATCCTCGAACGCATTGAAGCCGCACTCATAGGCGGCCGTCTTGTCGGGGTCCGGGTCGGACGGGGCGATCAGAGCGGGCAGAACCAGAAAAGCGATTCCCATAGCGCTCGCGATCCCGAAGAAGATCAGGATGGGCAGATATTCGAGAAGGAATTCAGTCATTGGCGGTCCCAGCCCAGTGGCGGCGCACGGCGCCTCGCCATGCGGGGCGGAAGCTAGAAGCCTGCGAAAATAAATTCAATGCGACGGGCGCCGAAATCACGGTTATTTCCAATGAGTTGAGAACCATTCTCAAGAAATTGAATCACGGATCGAAGGCGCCGGCGCGCCGCGCGAGGAAAACATGCGCGATCGGGCGGATATCCGCCCGGCAAAGCCATATGCAATTTTGAGAGATTTACGCGTGAGCCATTTTCCGTTGAAGAAGGAAAATGGCGCGAGTGACGGGACTCGAACCCGCGACCTCCGGCGTGACAGGCCGGCACTCTAACCAACTGAGCTACACCCGCGTATGGGCCCCGCCGCAAGGGCGAGAGTGGCGCTGTGTAAGACCCGGGCCGCGAAGCGTCAAGCGTTCAAAGCGGTCTTTCGCAGCGCCGGAATGAGAAGCGCCGGATCTCCTACTCTCCGAAGCTGCCGGCCGCGCCGGGAAACACCACTGGCGTTTCATATCCGTCTTCCGACACGGCGGAAACGCCGAAGAAATAATTGTCGATCACCACGTTTTCCAGAGTGAAGGAATCGACATCGCCGACATAGCGCGACCATTGCCATTGCGGCTCCGCGGTCAGCCGCCAGTGCACCTTGTATCCGGCCAGGTTCGCAGCCTGCCGCCCCTCCGGCCGGGTCCAGCTGATCGTGGTTGAGGGCTGGACCGCGCCTTCCAGCTCGACCCCGGACGGGATGGGCGGCGCGCCGGCCATGCCGGCAAGCGTGACCACGTTCAGGGATGTCAGCTTGCGCGCATAATCGAAGTCCACGCCCTCCAGAACATCGCCGTATTCGATGCCGTCTTCCGTCCGAAGGTCCTGATGCTGGCGATTATAGTTCTCGTGCGTTTCCATGATTCGCACGCCGGGGATGCCGACGGCGTTGAACGGGCGGTGGTGGCCGCCGCGTCCGAACCGGTCGAGGCGGTAGATCATCATGATATCCAGGTTGGGAATATAATCGTCCGCCATGCGGTCGATATAACGGGCCAGGTTTCGTGACGGCGAATCGACTTCTCCGCCCGTGAATCGCCGGGTCCGCGCCTCTTCTTCGGTTTCCACCGCGCGCGTGCCTTCCGAGAAGACGCGCGCCGTTGAATTATCGATGACGCCATCCACGCCCTCGATATTGCCGATCATGTCGTTGTTCAGGACGGCCTTCACGCGCCAGTTATTATCCAGCGCATGCTGGGCGACGATCTTGCCACCGAACAGTCCCTGCTCTTCGCCCGACAACGCCAGATAGCCGATCGTGCCGGCAAACTCGTGCTTCGACAGAACGCGCGCCGCCTCGATCACGCCCGCCACGCCGCTGGCATTGTCATTGGCGCCCGGGGAATCGTCGGTGGCGTTCATCGGATCGCTGACGCGCGAATCGATGTCGCCCGCCATGAAGACCATGCGGTCCGGGTCCAGCGTCCCCCGCTGCAAGGCCACGACGCTGACCACCTCGGTGCGTTCGGGGATACGCTCCTCGCCCTCGACAAAGTCGCTGACATAGAAAACTTCCAGACAGCCGCCGCACTCGGCGGAAATCCTGTCGAATTCCGCCTTGATCCAGCGCCGCGCCGCGCCGATGCCGCGCGTGTCGGATTCGGTTTCAGACAAGGTATGCCGGGTTCCGAACCCCACCAGCGTCTCGATATCGCTCTCGATACGCTCGGCGGAGACATCGCCCGCCAGGTCATGCAGCAGCACGGGGTTCTGCTGCGCCGCCTGTTCCTGCGCCATAGCCGCGCCTGACGCGCCAAGCGTCAAGATCCCGAGAAGAGCCGGTATCCGCATGTCATATCCCCATGTCCGCTTGAAAGATGGTGGGCGGTGACGGGTTCGAACCGCCGACCTACTGGGTGTAAACCAGTTGCTCTCCCAGCTGAGCTAACCGCCCTTCCCTCTCCGTCTAGGCGCTCGCCTTCGCTGCATCAAGCTCCAGCGCCGTCGGGGCCAGCCTGTCGGCGCCGTAGCACCCCAGAACGCGCGCCGTGCCGGATGTATTGTTCAACACCTCCAGCGCCCGCTTCGACCCGGCGGACTCGCTGTGCCCCTCGAAATCGATGAAGAACATCTCGTTCCAGGGATTGCCGGGAATAGGCCGGGATTCGAGCTTGGTGAGGTTGATGCCTTCATCCGCAAACGCGTTCAGGACCTTCACAAGGGCGCCCGGCGTATCGGCCGTTTCAAACACCACGGTGGTCTTGCAGGGCAGCGCCTCCGGCGGCAGGGCGGCGTCTAGCGCCACGGCCACGAAGCGCGTGTAGTTTTCGGCGTGATCGGAAATGCCCCGCTCGATGATGTTCAGGCCGAACAGCTCCGCCGCGCTGGCGCCGGCGACGGCCGCCACGGTTTCGTCGCCTTCCATCGCCTTCTCCAGAGCGCGGGTGGAGCTGGAGGTGAAATGCGTCGTGATATCCGCCCGTTTCTTCAGGTAACGCTGGCATTGCCCCAGCGCTTGCGGATGCCCGTAGACCGTGCGCACCGAGCCGGGAGACGCCGCACGGCCGACCAGGCAATGCTCCACCTTCAGATGATGCTCTCCGACGATGGTCAGCCTGGATTCCAGAAGCAGGTCATAGACCTCGCTGATGCCGCCGGTCGTGGTGTTCTCGATGGGCAGGAAGCCGTAATCGGCGCGGCCATCCTCCACCATCCGGATGATCGAAGGGAAATCGCGGCATGGCGCGGGCAGGACGCCGTCATAGCGGTCCGTGAAATGGTTTTCCGCGGCGACATGGCTGTAAGTGCCGGGTCCGCCCAGATAAGCGACTGTCGCCTCGCTGTGGGTGGTGCGCTTGGCCTTGGCGTCGAGCTTGCCGCGCTGGCTGCGCAGCGACTCTTCGATCAGCAGTTCGCCCAGCCGCTGGGCAAAGCTGTCACTCAGCCCGTGCGCCCGGCCATCGCGAATAAACCGCGCCAGCACTTCCCGCTCCCGCGTGGCGTCCCGCACGGGGTCGCCGCGCTCTTTCTTCAGCTGCGCCAGCTCTGTGCCCAGCTTTTTGCGCTGCCCGGCCAGATCCAGAATATCGCCGTCAATCCGGTCGATGGTCTCGCGCAGACTTCCCGGCTGCCCTGCCCCGTCACTCATGATCCCCGCCCTCCTCAAGGCAAAAAGAAAGGGCCCCTGGATTTCCAGAGGCCCTTTTCCATGGTCTTTCCGCGGCGCGCGGCTAGCCCAAGGCCTCCGATGGAGCCTTGATAAAATAGCCGTAATAGGTCGCGCCGAAATTCATGGCGCTACTATGTGCGCGCCAATCGCGCCCGGTCAATGGCGAAGAACGTTGCCATCCTCCGGATCGTCGCTTCCCGCGGGCGGAACGGACGCCGCGCGGTCATCCTCCTCGGTCCATTCGATCGGCGTCAGCGGTCCTGCCAGCGCGATCTTGAGAACCTCGTCGACGGACTCGACGGGGATGATCTCCAGACCTTCCTTCACATTGTCCGGAATCTCGACCAGGTCCTTCTCATTATCCTGCGGGATCAGCACCGTTTTCACGCCGCCGCGTAGCGCGGCCAGAAGCTTCTCCTTCAGGCCGCCAATGCCCAGAACGCGGCCGCGCAGCGTGATCTCGCCGGTCATGGCGACATCCTTGCGCACCGGCACGCCGGAAAGCACGGAGACCATGGCCGTGATCATCGCCACGCCGGCGGACGGGCCGTCTTTCGGCGTTGCGCCTTCGGGCACGTGGACGTGGATGTCGGAATTCCGGAAGGTCGGCGGCTCGATGCCGAACGCGGTCGCCCGCGCCTGTACGTAGGAATTCGCCGCAGAGATGGATTCCTTCATCACGTCGCGCAGATTGCCGGTCACGGTCATCTTGCCGCGCCCGCGCATCTTCACCGCCTCGATGGTCAGCAGGTCGCCGCCCGTCTCGGTCCAGGCCAGGCCCGTCACGACGCCGCGCTGGTCGTCCTCGTCGGTGATGCCGAACTTGTGCTTGCGCACGCCCGCCAGATCCGCCAGCGATTCCGGCGTGACCTTGTAGGCCGTCTCCTCGTCGGAAACGATCTTGCGCACGACCTTGCGGCAGACATTGGCGATTTCGCGCTCGAGATTCCGCACGCCCGCCTCGCGGGTATAATAGCGGATGAGGTCGCGCAGGGCGTCCTCGGTAATCTCGATTTCCTCTTCCTTCAGCCCGTGATTTTCGAGCTGTTTCGGAATGAGATGACGGCGCGCGATCTCGACCTTCTCGTCTTCCGTATAGCCGGCGATGCGGATGATCTCCATCCGGTCCATAAGCGGCTGGGGCATGTTCAGGCTGTTCGCCGTCGTGATGAACATGACGTCGGAGAGATCGTAGTCGATCTCCAGATAGTGATCGTTGAAATGCTCGTTCTGCTCGGGATCCAGCACTTCGAGAAGCGCCGCGGACGGGTCGCCGCGGAAATCGGCGCCCATCTTGTCGATCTCGTCCAGCAGGAACATCGGGTTCACGTGTTCCGCCTTTTTCATGGACTGGATCACCCGGCCCGGCATGGAGCCGATATAGGTCCGGCGGTGGCCGCGGATCTCGGCCTCGTCACGCACGCCGCCCAGCGAAACGCGGACAAAGTCGCGGTTCGTGGCGCGGGCGATGGATTTGCCCAGAGACGTCTTGCCGACGCCCGGCGGACCGACCAGGCACAGGATCGGGCCTTTCAGCTTGTTGGTGCGGGACTGGACCGCGAGATATTCGAGAATCCGCTCCTTCACCTTTTCCAGCCCGTAGTGGTCCTCGTCCAGGATCGCTTCAGCCTTTTCCAGATCGGTGGAAATGTCCTTTTTCTTGTCCCACGGGATCGACAGCAGCCAGTCCAGATAATTCCGGACCACGGTCGACTCGGCCGACATCGGGCTCATCTGGCGCAGCTTTTTCAGCTCCGCCTCGGCCTTGGTCCGCGCTTCCTTGGACAGATTGGTTTTCTTGATGCGCTCGGCCAGCTCGGCAACTTCGTCATTGCCGTCATCGGCGTCGCCCAGCTCGCGCTGGATCGCCTTCATCTGCTCGTTCAGATAATATTCGCGCTGGGTTTTCTCCATCTGGCGCTTCACGCGTGAGCGAATCTTGCGCTCCACCTGAAGGACGCTGATCTCGCCCTCCATAAGGGAGAAGACCTCTTCCAGCCGCTTGTGAAGGTCGTCCAGCTCCAGCAGTTTCTGCTTGTCGGAAATCTTCACTGCCAGATGCGCGGCGATGGTGTCGGCCAGCTTGCCCGCATCCTCGATCTGCGTGACCGAGGCGACGACTTCCGGCGGCACCTTCTTGTTCAGCTTCACATATTGTTCGAACTGCTCGACCGTCGTGCGGACCAGCGCCTCGGTTTCGGACGGTTCGCCGGCCTCTTCCTCAAGCACTTCGGCCTCGGCTTCGTGATACTCGCCGGAGGCGTCAAACTTGGAAACACGGGCGCGCGTCTGCCCCTCGACCAGCACTTTCACCGTGCCGTCGGGCAGCTTCAGAAGCTGCATGACATTGGCGACGCAGCCGACCTCGTACAGATCCTCATATTCCGGATCGTCTTCGGCCGGGTCTTTCTGGGTCAGAAGCAGGATGCGGCGATCCTGTTTCATCACTTCTTCCAGCGCGTTGACCGACTTATCGCGGCCGACGAACAGCGGCACGATCATATGCGGGAAAACCACAATATCGCGCAGGGGCAGAACGGGGAGTTTTTCGGTATCGCTCATAATTTCGTCTTTTATCACGCCTTGAGGCGCGCCGTTGGATCGAAGCCTGTAATGCAGCCTAATGGATTCGCGCGGCGAATAGGCGACAGCTTCATGATTGCCTGTTGATGGTTCAGATGGAGGCGCCGCGCCCCGCGTTCAAGCGCTGTGCTGCGGCAGCCGCCGCACGTGACAGAATTTTCAGACTTTCCGCGCCGCGCCGACGCCAGTCAGGAATGGCGCCCAGTTTCGCTTGAACCGCGCAATCCCGTCCGTCACCCGGCCCGCCAGGGCGTTGCGGTCGCCCTCCGCGCGGCCCGCCTTGCGGTTGATGGCGCATATCCGCTCCACCGCGCGGCGGCTCCATTGCGCCTCCGGCCCGTCGGCCGTCGTCAGAAGCACCAGCATCATTGCCGGGACAAACACTCCGCCCCCGACGGCGGGCGCAGGAACGAAAGCGCCATTGGAAACAAATTCCGGGTTTTCGCCCAGCACGCCGATCAAAGTCAGGGCGGGTTTTACAGGCTCTTCTTTCGCGCCTGATTCCGGCCGGCTGAGATAACGGCGTATCCAGGCGCTCCGTATCAGGCGGCCGATCCGTCCTGCAATGTGGCGTTCATCGGCGTCGTGGTTCGAAAACCGGTCGCGGATTTCACCATAGGTCGCGACACCCTGTTCAAGGATAAAGGCGGCGATTTCATCCGCCCCCGCTTCTTTCGGGTCGCCGACCAATGCCGGCGCCGTTGCGGGGCCGAACAGCATGTCATCGTCCAGCGCCGGGGACTCCGCGCCCGTCAAGGGCGCGCCCTTGCGGAACACGTCCGCCCGATAGGTGTCGGCCCGCATGGTGGCGGCCAGCGCTTCCCGCAGGACCGGGTCGTGCCCCGCCGCGAACGACCGGCGCTGCGAAACCGGCATCAGGTCCAGATCCCACGGCCCGCAGAAGCCCAGCCCCTCCTCGTCAAACAACTCGATGATCTCGGCGGGGTCGTGCAGGTGCCAGTCGGCGTGGAAATAGGTATGGGCCAGCAGCTTGATATCGCGCCGCGCCCAGTCCCCGACTATTTCCCGGGCTTTGGGATTGATTTCGAAAAACGGGTGGCCGGCCTGCGCCATGTTCTGGATGGTCTGGACGGCTGCGCCGCGCTTTTCGGCCAGATTGCCTTCGGCCCTTTCCGCCAGACGCAACATCATCCGGCGCAAGGGCTCCATCTGGGTGCAGCCCGCGGCAATGTTGTAGGAAACCTGGAACAGCCCGCCGGGCGCCAGGAAGCGCGCCGCCTGTTTCCGCAGCCGGGCATGTTCCTCCACATCGATACAGGAATAGACGCCGTTCGCCGTGATGAAATCGAGGGCCGGCAGGTCATCCGGCCCCAGCTTTCCGATAAAATTCTCGATGAAACGGATATTGGTCAGGCCCGCCGCTTCGGCCCAGGCGCGCGCTTCGCGGATATGCTCCGGATTCGGGTCGATGCCGATGAACTCGGCCTGCGGATTCGCCGCGGCCAGCGTGGTGATCGTCACGCCCCGCCCGCACCCGATATCGCAATAAGTAAAAGACCCGGACGGGTTCGGCGCCTCTGCGCCGCCCGCCCGGGCCCGGAATGCGATGGTCGAAGGCGACTGTTCATCCTCGTAATTGAGGATGAAGGGCTGATCCCCGATGTAGCCGCGCAGGCGCTGGTTCACGTCAGGCCTGCGCGGTCATGTTACGAAGCGGCCGGCTGGGATTTCGCCGACGAGTCCTTGCGCTCGGAATAGATGTAGAGCGGCTGCGCCTTGCCTTCGACGACCTCTGCATTGACCACGACTTCCTCGACGCCTTCCATAGCCGGAAGCTCGAACATCGTGTCCAGCAGGATGTCTTCCATGATGGAGCGCAGGCCCCGCGCGCCGGTCTTGCGGGCGATGGCTTTCTTGGCGATCGCCTTCAGCGCGTCTTCGGCGAAGGTCAGGCTGACCGACTCCATCTCGAACAGGCGCTGATACTGCTTCACCAGCGCGTTTTTCGGCTCGCACAGGATCTGGACCAGAGCGTCCTCGTCGAGATCTTCCAGGGTCGCGATAACCGGCAGACGGCCGACAAATTCCGGGATCAGGCCGAACTTCAGAAGGTCTTCCGGCTCCACTTGCTGGAAAATCTCGCCAGTGCGTTTTTCGTCCACTTCCTGAACGTCCGCGCCAAAGCCCATGGCGGAACCGCGCCCGCGCTGGGAAATGATCTTTTCCAGACCGGCAAAGGCACCGCCGACGATGAACAGGATATTGGTCGTATCAACCTGCAGGAATTCCTGCTGCGGATGTTTCCGGCCGCCCTGCGGCGGAACGGAGGCGACCGTGCCTTCCATGATTTTCAGAAGCGCCTGCTGGACGCCCTCGCCCGACACGTCGCGCGTGATGGACGGGTTGTCCGACTTGCGGGAGATCTTGTCGATTTCGTCGATATAGACGATGCCGCGCTGCGCCCGCTCGACATTATAGTCGGCCGACTGCAGCAGCTTCAGGACGATGTTCTCGACGTCCTCGCCCACATAACCGGCTTCGGTCAGAGTGGTGGCGTCGGCCATCGTGAAAGGAACATCCAGGATGCGGGCCAGCGTCTGGGCCAGCAGCGTCTTGCCGCAACCCGTCGGCCCGACCAGCAGGATATTCGACTTCGAAAGCTCGACATCGCTGCCCTGCGAGGCATGGTTCAGACGCTTGTAGTGGTTGTGCACCGCCACGGACAGAACCCGTTTTGCGGCGCCCTGACCGATCACGTAATCGTCCAGAACGTCACAGATTTCACGCGGCGTCGGAACGCCCTCGCGGGACTTCACCAGCGAGGATTTGTTCTCCTCCCGGATGATGTCCATGCACAGTTCGACACATTCATCGCAGATGAAAACGGTCGGCCCGGCGATCAGCTTGCGGACCTCGTGCTGGCTCTTCCCGCAGAACGAGCAATAGAGCGTGTTCTTCGAGTCTCCGCCGCCGGCGCCGCCGTCTTTCGTCGACTTTGTCGTCATGATTGCTCCTGCTCGCCCAGTGTGTTCCTCAGGCTCCCGCGCCCGATTCTGTGCGGTCCCCGCCGCAATGATTCTGTCACGCTCTCACACAGAGCGTTGTGATTTCGTTTCCAAGTACTGTCATTCGACCATCTAGCGCAGGCCGGATCAAGCACATGAAACGGCGGTGCAAGCGCCGGGCCGTTTCGAAATCTAGCTGTCCTTCTCGGCCGCCTCGCGCGCCTCATAGACATGGTCGACGATGCCAAAATCATTGGCCTCCTCGGCCGTCATGAAGAAATCGCGGTCCAGCGTGCGCTCGATCGTCTCGTAATCCTGGCCGGTATGTTCGACATAGATCTCGTTCAGACGGCGTTTGATTTTGACGATATCTTCCGCGTGGCGCTCGATATCGGACGCCTGCCCCCGGAAACCGCCGGACGGCTGGTGGACCATGATGCGGGCGTTGGGCAACGCAATACGCATCCCCGGATGACCGCCGGTCAGCAGCAGCGATCCCATGGACGCCGCCTGGCCGATACAAACGGTGGAGACCGGCGACTTGATGTATTTCATCGTGTCGTAGATCGCGAGACCGGACGTCACCACCCCGCCGGGCGAGTTGATGTACATCGCGATTTCTTTTTTGGGATTTTCCGACTCAAGAAACAGCAACTGCGCGGTGATCAGGCTGGACATTCCGTCCTCGACCGGGCCGGTCAGGAAGATGATCCGCTCCTTCAGGAGCCGCGAGAATATGTCATAGGCGCGCTCGCCCCGGCTGGTCTGTTCGACCACCATCGGCACGAGATTCATCATTACCTCTTGCGGGTCCTGCATGGAAAGCTCCCTCATCGCTGGGCGGCGCGCGAAATCGCGCCGAGTCGGCTGGACCAACTATATTGAAGCGTGAGGCGCTGCCCGCAAGGCGGGGATATCAGTCGCTGTCAGCTTTTTTGGCAGTCTTCTTGGCTGCCGGCTTCTTCGCCGGAGCCTTCTTGGCGGCCGCCGCTTTCTTGGCCGGAGCTTGTTTGGCCGCCGGTTTCTTGGCGGGTTTGGCCTCGGCTTCGTCAGACTTTGAAGACTCGGACTTCTTCGCGGCGGCCTTCTTGGCCGGCGCTTTTTTCTTGGCGGCCGGCTTCTTCTTGGCCGGCGCGGCGCCCGGGGCCTCGTCGTCCGTGAACAGCTCTTCGCGGCTCACTTTTTCGTCTTTGATGTCGGCCAGCTCCAGGATGTAGTCGACGACTTTTTCCTCATAGAGCGGCGCGCGGATCTGGGCCAGCGCCTGCGGGTTCTGCTGATAGAACTCGATGATCTGGCGTTCCTGACCCGGATATTGCGAGGCCTGCTGGTTCACGGCGCGCGAAACGTCTTCGTCCTTGATCTCGACTTTGCCCTCGCGGCCGATCTCGGCCAGCACCAGCCCAAGGCGCACGCGGCGCTCGGCGATGCCGCGATATTCTTCCTTCAGCTCGTCCTCGGACTTTTCGGCGTCTTCCTCGTCGAGATTGCCGGCGTCCATGTCGGATTTGACCTGGTTCCAGATCTGCTCGAACTCGGCGTCGACCATGCGCTTGGGCAGCTCGAAGTCATGGCGCTCGTCCAGCGCGTCCAGCAGGCGGCGCTTCACACGGGCGCGGGACTGGCTGTCCAGTTCGCGCTGGAGGTTGGATTTCACCGCTTCTTTCAGGGCGTCCAGCGACTCAAGGCCGAACGCCTTGGCCAGCTCGTCATCAACCTCGGCCGGTTTCGGCGCGGCGACTTCCTTCACCTGAACGGTGAATTCAGCCGTTTTGCCGGCCAGGTCTTCGCGCTGGTACGGGTCCGGGAAATTGGCCTCGACCACTTTCTCCTCGCCGGCTTTGGCGCCAACCAGACCGTCCTCAAAACCCGGAATGAACTGGCCGGAGCCCAGGACCAGCTTGGCGTCTTCCGCCTTGCCGCCTTCGAATTCCTCGCCATCCACACGGCCGACGAAATCCATGGTCAGCTGATCGCCCTCGGCGGCCGCCTTCTTGCCCTTGTCCTCAAAGCTCTGATTGTTCTTGGCAAGTTCCTCCAGGGCGTCCTGAAGCTCCTTGTCGCCGGCCTCCGTGACCGGACGAACCAGTTTCAGGTCGGCCGGATTGGCGGCGTCAAAGGTCGGCATGACGTCCAGATGGATGTGATAGGCAAGGTCCGCGTCGCCCGCAATCACCTTGTCCGTGTCACTTTCCATATGGATGTGCGGCTCGGAAGCCGGCGTGACTTCATTGTCCTGCAGCGCCTTCTGGCTGGTCTCGTTGACCGTTTCCTGAACGACATCGCCCATCAGGGAGGAGCCGAAAACCTTGCGGATATGGCTCGCCGGAACCTTGCCCGGACGGAAACCTTTCAGACGCACTTGCGGCTGGATTTCCTTGATCTTCTGACCCAGGCGGTCGGCCAGTTCGGTGGCGGGAATCACCACTTCATAGGTGCGGGAGAGGCCTTCGGACGATTTTTCAGTGACTTGCATGGACATGTCTTTGGGTAAAAAGGGTTAAGCGCGCACAGCGCGCGCCGCTCAGAGCTTGGAAAGCGCGCCTTATGTCAAATCGCCGGTTCGGGCGCAACGGCGCAAAGCGGTGGTGCGGATGAGAGGACTCGAACCTCCACGGGTTGCCCCACTGGAACCTAAATCCAGCGCGTCTACCAGTTCCGCCACATCCGCAGTCCGGTGGAAGGCGCGCAGTCTCCCCACCAAGCGGTGAAAATCAAGCGGGATATCAGCCTGAAACAGCGGGCTTTAGCCGCGCGCCCTTGGCCGTCATCGGGGCGTAGAGCAGCGTCCAGGCCGCTGTTGCGAGGCCGGACACGACATTAGCCAGCGCAATTCCGGCTATCGCGCCGGGGATTCCGGCCAGTGTTCCGCCGATCCACACGCCCGGCGCGTAGAAAATGAGCGAGCGGGAGAAGGTCATGACCATGCCCTGAAGCGGTCTTCCCAGCGCATTGAAGCCTGCGCTGGCGGCGATCACGACGCCGTAACCGGCCACGGTGACCGGCGCGATCCACAAATAGAGCTGCGCAACATCGAGGGTTCGGGCCGAGTCCGTGAACAGGTTCGTGATGGGAACGGCGAAAACCGCCAGCAAAATCGCGGTGAACAGGCTCCAGAACAGCGCAAAGGCGAAGGAAATCTGGAAGGCGCGTCGGCTTCTTTCCGGATGCCCGGCCCCGCCATTCTGTCCCGTAACCGGCCCGATGGAGGCGGAAAGCGCCAGAAGCGGGATCGCCGCAAAGACTTCAATGCGCGAGGCCACGCCGAATCCGGCCACCGCTTCGGCCCCGAAACGGGCGAACCCGGCCGTGGCAAGCGTGATTCCGAAAGGATTGATGGCGTTGGACAGCGCCGCGGGGATGCCGATACGGGCGATTTCCGACCAGGAATCGATGAGTTTTGCGACCGGTACAGGGCGAAAAGCGACAATTTTCTCATGAAAAATGAGCAGCCACAGCGCCGCGGCGACCCCGACAAGGTTCGCCAGTATGCTCACAATGGCCGCGCCCTGCACCCCGAACGCGGGCACAGGCCCCCATCCGAAAATGAAAATCGGATCCAGAATGACGTTCACGACTGCGATCAGCACCATGAAAGCGGCCGGCGCGCGGGCGTCGCCCAGCGACCGCAGCACCCCGTTTGCGACGATTGGCATGGCGATAAAGATCACGCCCGCGAACCAGGTGTGCATGTAATCGACGATATACGGGATCAGATTGTCTTCCGCGCCCAGCGCGCGGAATAGCGGCTCGGTCAGAAACCAGCCCGCCAGCGACACGATTCCGATCACCACGGTGGTCAGAATCAGCGCGTCCGTGACCAGTCTGTGGACCCGGTCTTCATCTTTACGCCCCGCCGCGCGCGCCACGCAGGACGAAGCGCCCGCGCCGAGGCCAATGGCGATGGAAGTGACGGTGATAACCACCGGAAAACAGAAGGAAATCGCGGCCAGTTGCAGCGCGCCCAGCTGTCCCACGAAATAGGTATCAACCACCGAAACCGACATTACCGCGGTAACGCCGACGATCATGGGAAGCAGGATTCGCCGCAAATGACCGGCGACCGGGCCCTCTGTCAGGTCGCGCGAAGCGCGGGATTTCGGCTTCGCGGCATCCGTCATGCGCTGGTTTTCGACAGGTCGAACGCCGCCATCGCAGCCAGTGACGTGATTTCAGACACCGGCGCGGAGAGCCGGCATATCTGCACGGGCAGCTCCAGCCCGGTCAGAACCGGCCCGAAAACGGTCGCTCCGCCCGCCGATTTCAACAGGCGCGTGGCGATAGAGGCGGAATGCACGGCCGGCATGACCAGAACATTGGCCTCCTCAGTCAGGCGGGAGAAGGGATAGATGTCGCGATGGGCGGGATCCAGCGCGATATCGGGCGCCATGTCGCCCTCATATTCAAAATCGGTGGCCCGTTCATCGAGGATTTCGACCGCGCGGGCGATCTTTTCCGACCGCTCCCCGCCCGGATTCCCGAATGTCGAATAGGACAGAAGCGCCGCGTGCGGGACCAGACCCAGCCGCCGCGCCGCCTTGGCGGCGCCGATTGTGATGTCGGCCAGCTCCTCAGCCGTCGGAAATTCGGTGATCAGCGTGTCGGCCACAACCAGCGTATGGCCTTTGGAGACCGCCACTGACAGGCCGAGAATCTGTTCGCCCGGCGCCGGGTCCAGCACCAGAGACACGTCATTCAGGGCGACATTGGTGTGGCGCGTATAGCCCGTGACCATGCCGTCCGCCTCGCCCGTCTTGACCATCAGGGCGGAAAACACGTTGCGGTCCGTATTGACCAGACGCTGAACGTCGCGGCGGAGATAGCCTTTGCGCTTCAGCCGCTCATAGAGCAGGTCCGTGAACTCAGGATTCCGGTCCGAAAGCCGGGCATTCCAGATCTCAAGTTCGTCATCGGGAAGGCCCAGATTACGCATATTGTCCCGGGCCGGACCTTCACGCGCCACCAGGATCGCCTTGCCCATGCCCTGGGTCTGGAAAGCGTGGGCGGCGCGGATGACGGATGGCTCCTCCCCTTCGGCGAAAACGATGGTCTTGGGATTGGCGCGAACCGAGGCGGTGATCCGCTGCTGCAGCGAGGCGGTCGGGTCCAGCCTGCGCGCCAGCGTGTGCGAATAGGTTTCCGTTTTCTCCATCGGTTTCCGGGCCACGCCGGATTCTTCCGCCGCTCTGGCGACATAGGGCGGCACGAAGGAGATCAGGCGCGGATCGAAGGGCGTGGGGATCAGATAGTCCCGGCCATATTGCGGACGCGCGCCGCTATAGGCCTCGGCCACTTCATCGGGAACGTCCTGCCGGGCGAGGTCGGCCAGAGCGTGGGCCGCGGCCAGCTTCATTTCCTCATTAATGGTGGTGGCGCGCACATCCAGCGCCCCACGGAAGATATAAGGAAAGCCCAGTACATTATTGACCTGATTGGGATAATCCGAACGCCCGGTCGCCATGATCGCATCGTCGCGCACCTCCGCCACCTGTTCAGGGGTGATCTCCGGCTCCGGGTTCGCCATGGCGAAAATGATCGGGTCCTTCGCCATGGACGCGACCATTTCCTTTGAAATGACGCCGGCGGCGGACAGACCGATCAGGCAGTCTGCGCCATCCACTGCCTCCGCCAGCGTGCGTTTGTCCGTGTTGCAGGCATGTTTCGCCAGACGCTCGTGCAGGTCGTTGCGGCGCTTGTGGACCACGCCATCCTTGTCGACGACAATGACATTGTCGTCCGATACGCCGACGCTCTTGATCAGTTCCAGAACCGACAATCCCGCGGCGCCCGCCCCCACCAGACAAACTTTCAGGTCGCTGAGTTTGCGGCCGGAAATATCGCAGGCGTTCAGAAGCGCCGCCGTCGCGATGATCGCCGTGCCGTGCTGATCATCATGGAAGACCGGAATATCCAGCTTTTCACGAAGCTGGCGCTCGATCTCGAAACACTCGGGAGAGCGGATATCCTCGAGATTGATGCCGCCGAACGTGTCGCCGAACCCGGCCACGCATTCCACAAAGCGGTCCACGTCCTTGTAGGTGATCTCGAGATCAATGGAATCGATGTCGGCGAAGCGCTTGAACAGCACCGACTTGCCTTCCATCACCGGCTTGGAGGCGGCGGGACCCAGATCGCCAAGGCCCAGAATGGCGGTGCCGTTGGACACCACGGCCACCATGTTGCCCTTCGACGTGTAGTCATAGACCCGGTCCGGGTCTTCCGCGATGGCTTTGACCGGCGCGGCAACGCCGGGCGAATAGGCCAGGCTGAGATCGCGCTGGGTGGCCATCGGCTTGGTCGCCGAAACGCCAAGCTTTCCCGGGGTGGGCTTATTGTGGAAGGCGAGTGCTTCCTCGTCGGAAACGCTGGGGCGTTTGGACTTGCCGTCGGTCATAGGCGGCGAACTATCCCTTGGTCTGGAATCGCTTGTTTGTACGAGTCCGTTGTAGAGAGCCGGGCGCGCGGAGAGAAGCGCCCCGGCATCAAACTGTCAGCGCCTCCTGTCAGGAGAGCATTGCCTGCATAAGGCGCGGGGTCGCGCGGATAAGGTCCTCGGCGATCAGGCCCGGACCAATCCCCTGCCCGGCCCGGCCGTGAAACCATGCCCCCATGCAGGCCGCGGCAAACGGCTCCACGCCCTGCGCCAGCAGGCCGCCAATCATGCCGGACAGGACATCCCCGGTGCCGGCGCTGGCCAGGAACGGGCTGGACACCGTATTGACCAGAACCAGCCCGTCCGGGCGGGCGATGACGGTATCGGGCCCCTTGCACAGCACCACCGCGCCGGAGCGTTGGGCGGCGCTGCGCGCCTTTTCAATTTTCGACGCCTTCGCCCCGGCTTCTTTCGGGAAGACGCGCGCGAATTCGCCGTCATGCGGCGTCAGAACGGCCTTGTCGTGGAGCGCCTTGTAGAAAACGTCCTCATCGTCCTCGAAGATGCTGAGCGCATCCGCATCCAGCAGAACGGGCGAACCCGCCTCCAGAAGTCCCAGCGCCATGTCTTTCGTCCGGTCGTCTCGCCCAGCGCCGGGGCCGATAATTGTGGCGGCGGGATGAAACTCCTTCACAGCCTGGACCATCGCGTCGCCGCGGGCCGCCGCCTTGAGGACAATGGACGTTTCATGCGCGGCATTGATGCGTGTCGCGGCCTCATCGCCATAGAGCGTGACAAATCCGGCGCCCACGCGCTGACCGGCGCGGGCAGAGAGCCGCGCCGCCCCGGTCATGAACTCGCCGCCCGAAATGACCGCCAGGCGGCCGCGGGAATGCTTGTGACCCATGGCGTCAGGCTTCGGGACGCCATCCTTCCAGAAATCGGGCGTATTCTCCCGCGCCGCCGGATTGATCGCGGGCAGGACCGAAGCCGGAATGCCGATGTCGTGGACGATGATCTCGCCGCAATATGCGGCCCCCGGCATCAGGACGTGAGCGGGTTTCTTGCGAAAGAAGGTGATCGTCAACGCCGCACGGAAGGCCGGTCCGTCCCCCTTCGGGCAAGCGCGGTCGCCATCCAGCCCCGAGGGAACATCAACCGCGACAACCGGAATCTGACGGCTGGCCGCTGTATCGGCCAGAGCTGCGGGCGCGCCCTCCAGCGGACGTGAGAGGCCGGCGCCGAACAAGGCGTCGATCACCACGCCGGCGCCATCAAGACTGTCTTCGCCAAGCGGGGAAACCGGGCCGTCCCATTCCTTTGCCGCGCGGGCCGCGTCGCCTTCAAGCGCATCAAGATCGCCCAGCAGGCAGACCGTGACATTGCGCCCCAGCTCCCGGAGGCGCCGCGCTGCAACAAAACCGTCCCCGCCATTATTGCCCGGCCCGCAAAGAACCGCGACAGGCGCGGCGGGCATCAAACGGATGACTGCGTCGGCAACGCCCCTTCCCGCCGCCTCCATCAGGTCATAAGTTTCAATTCCGGATTCGTTTGCAGCCTTGTCGGCGGCGTACATTTCCTTGACGGTTAGCACTTCATGCATGAGGGCAATTTCCGATGAAAAAAATCGAGGCGGTCATCAAGCCTTTCAAACTCGACGAGGTCAAAGAGGCCCTTCAGGAGATCGGCGTCCAGGGCATGACCGTCACCGAGGCGAAGGGATATGGCCGTCAGAAGGGCCATACCGAGCTTTACCGCGGCGCCGAATACGTCATCGACTTCCTGCCAAAGATCAAGCTGGAGGTCGTGGTGGATGACGACATGGCCGAACGGGTCGTGGACGCGATTGCGGCCGCCGCGCGCTCCGGCAAGATCGGCGACGGGAAGATTTTTGTCTCCCCGGTCGAGGATGCTCTTCGCATCCGCACAGGCGAACGCGGCCACGCCGCGCTTTAGAACGCTTGGGCCTTTAAGCGCTTACAGAAATCGTTATGGTTATTGACGCCGCCCGGCGGCGCGGAGTTTTCGCACCTGCGGAATCGCTGCACAGTCATCCATCATCAACGAGCTGATCCGAAACAGGAGCGCTTAGACACATGGCCGAGGAAATCCTCAAAACGATCAAGGACGAAGACATCGACTTCGTCGATCTGCGGTTCACCGATCCGCGGGGCAAGATGCATCACGTGACCTTCGACATCTCGATGGTGGACGAGGATTTCTTCGAGGACGGCGCCATGTTCGACGGCTCCTCCATCGAGGGCTGGAAAGCGATCAACGAGTCCGACATGACGCTGATGCCCGACACTTCGGTCTATCAGCTGGACCCGTTCTACCAGCAGCCGACACTTTCGGTGTTCTGCGACGTGCTGGAGCCCAATACGGGCCAGCCCTATGAGCGCTGCCCGCGTTCCACCGCCAAGCGCGCGGAAAGCTATCTGCAGCAGGCCGGCATCGGCGATTCCGCCTTCTTCGGTCCCGAGGCGGAATTTTTTGTCTTCGACGATGTCCGCTGGAACACCAGCCAGGACGAGACCGGCTACGCGCTGGATTCGACCGAGCTTCCGGCCAATTCGGGCTCGCATTATGAAGGCGGCAATATGGGCCACCGCCCGGGACCCAAGGGCGGTTATTTCCCGGTCCCGCCGATCGACTCGGCGCAGGATCTGCGTTCCGAAATGCTGGCGGTGATGACCGAGCTGGGTCTTGAGCCGGAAAAACATCACCATGAAGTGGCGCCGGCGCAGCATGAGCTGGGGATGAAATTTTCCTCGCTCACCGAGATGGCCGACCGCATGCAGCTCTACAAATACATCGTCCACAACGTCTCTGCGGCGTTCGGCAAAACGGCGACCTTCATGCCCAAGCCGATGTGGAACGATAACGGCTCCGGCATGCATGTTCACCAGTCGATCTGGAAGGACGGCAAGCCGCTGTTCGCCGGCGACCGCTATGCCGACCTGTCGGAAACCTGCCTGCATTATATCGGCGGGATCATTAAGCACGCCCGGGCGATCAACGCCTTCTCGAACGCCTCGACCAACAGCTACAAGCGTCTGGTGCCGGGCTTCGAGGCCCCGGTCCTGCTGGCCTATTCGGCGCGCAACCGCTCGGCCTCCATCCGGGTGCCCCACAGTCCCTCGCCCAAGGGCAAGCGGATCGAGGCGCGGTTCCCGGACGCGGCCGGCAACCCGTACCTGATCTTCACGGCCCTGCTGATGGCGGGCCTGGACGGCATCGAGAACAAGATCGATCCGGGCAGCGCCCTGGACAAGAATCTGTACGACCTGCCGCCGGAAGAGCTGGAAGGCGTTCCGACCGTCTGCCGCAGCCTGCGCGAGGCGCTGGAAGCGCTCAGCGACGACCGCGAATTCCTCAAGAAGGGCGGCGTGATGAGCGACGATCAGATCGATTCCTATATCGACCTGAAGATGGAAGAGGTTCTGCGCTTTGAAACGCACCCTCACCCGGTCGAATTCGATATGTACTACAAGGTCTAGAGACCGACTGCTGAGAAGCGGGCGTTTGGGGCTGGACCCAAGCGCCCGCTCTCCTTAAAGATCACGCCCATGCGCAAGGGTCTTCTTTTTTCCGCCGCCGCCGCGCCGCTGCTGCTTTCAGCCGCCGCGCACGCTCAAACCGTCATTGAGGATACGAACCAGCCGGTTCGCACGTCCACGGCCAATAATGGCCAGCCGGACGATGTCGAAGTTACCGGCACGGTCGAGGTCGATAGCGGGACGGGCGTAACGCTTGATTCCGACAATGATCTTGAAATCAGCGGCGCGGTCCTGATCGAGGATGCGGACGGCGCTGTCGGCGTACTGCTGCAGGGCGGCAATACCGGCACGTTCACGCTGACCGGCGATATCGAGGTCAGCGAGAATTACGAGCCCGACAATCCCGATGACGATTTCGATCTGGACGGCCCCTTCGCGCAGGGCAGCAACCGCACGGGCATCCTGGTTGAGGGCCCCGAGGCGTTCGAAGGCGATATCGTGGTCACGGGCGGCGCCAATATCCGCGTCGAGGGCAATGAATCGTATGGCGTTCGCGTGGCGTCCGGCGTTGATGGCGACATCAATCTGGTCAGCAATCTTTCCATAATCGGCACCGATTCGACCGCGGTGGCGTTTGAAGGTCCGGTTTCCGGCGATGTGCTGGTGGGCGGCACCGTGCGCGGGGTGGGCGAGAACACGCAGGGCATGAACGTGTCCGGCGATATCGGCGGCGCCTTGACGGTTTCCGGCGTGATTTCCACGACCGGCTTCCGCACCGTGAACGCGTTTGGCGACGCCCTGAACCAGCTGGATGAAGACGATCTTCTGAACGGCGGCAGCGCGCTGACCGTTTCCGCGGGCATCGCGGACGGGATTCGCGTCGCGAACGCCGGCGCTGGCGTGATCAGCCAGTCTTCAAGCCCGGCCTTCCTGATCACCACTGAAGGCGCGTCCGGCGATGTCGTGATCGGCGGATTCCCGGGTGTTGATGGCGACGATGACGATGACGAGATCGACGAGAGCGACGCCAACGGATTTGGACTGATCAATTTTGGCGATATTACCGGTGACGGCGTCTATGAGGGTTATGACGCGATCGCCCTGCAATTGTCGGGCGGCGAGACCCTGATGGTCGACATCGAAAAGGGCCTGTACAACGCCAACCGGATTTTCGCGAGCGCCTCCGAAGGGGACGCCCATGCGATCATCATGGACGGCAATGTCTCTCTTCCGCTGATTTTCAACGATAATGGCGGCCTGATCCGCGCCACTTCGACGACCGAGAATGGCGGCCGGGCGCAGGCGATTACGATTGGCGCCGGCGGCAACGTCAACACGATCAATAATGACAGCGCCATTCTTGCCGAAGTCATCGGCGAGGACGGCACGGCCATCGCCATCATGGACGAATCCGGCTCCCTGACCGAGATCAACAATACCAGCAGCATCGTGGCGCGCTTCACCAGCAGCACCGACGATTCCAATGACGAAGAAATTCCGCCCGGCGAGTTCGAAACCGTCGCGATTGATCTTTCCAACGCCACCGATGGCGTGACGATCAATCAGGAGCTTCAGGTGGCGCCGCCTGATTCCGGCGACAATGACGATGACGGAGACACGGAGGAACCCGATCCGGACTTCGTCGCGCCAACCCCCGCTATTGTGGGCGATGTCCGCCTCGGGTCCGGTGATGACCTGGTGAATATCCAGGCTGGCACGCTGGACGGCGACATCGATTTCGGCGATGGCGCGGACCAGCTGACCGTCGATGGCGGCGCATCGGTTCTGGGGTCGCTGTCGGACACGGACGGGGATCTGGTCATCCAGGTCAATGACGGTCTGCTACAGCTGGAAAACCCGAGCGTCGTGACGGTCCGTGACGCAACTTTCGGCGAAGAAGGCACGCTGCGCCTGCTGCTCGACGGTGAGTCCGTGGCGCGGCTGGAAGCCCAGGGCGTTGTGCGGTTCGAGGACGGCGCGGCCATTGCAGCCTCCCTCGCCTCTCTGGTCGGTGACGGCGGTTCGTTCGAGATTGTCAGCGCCAGTGATTTGCAGATCGAAGGCAGCCTGGAGCAACTCTCGCAGACCGAGACGCCCTATCTCTATAATTCCAGCCTGCAGGTTTCGGAAAACAACCCCAATTCCCTGGTCCTGACGCTGAACCGCAAGACGGCTCAGGAACTGGGCCTGAACGCGAACGAAGCGAAAGCGTATGACGCGGCGTTCGACGCGCTGAGCGCAGGCGGCGGAATCAATGGCGCGTTTGCCGGGATTACGACCGAAGAAGGCTTCTTTGACGCATACGAGCAGCTGCTGCCCGATTTCAGTTCGGCCACGCTGCAGTTCGTGATGAACAACGTGAACGGCGCGACCGGAGCGGTGGGCAACCGCCTGGACGTGGCGCGCCTTTCCCGCGAAGCCCGGACCACGGGCGTGTGGGCGCAGGAATTCGGCACGTTCTCTGACCGCGAGTCCACGAATATCGGCGGCGGCTATCGCGGCCATGGATTCGGCTTTGCCGCCGGCGTGGACCGTCCGTTCGGTCCGTTCTACGCGGCCGGCGCGAACATGGTGATTTCGACCAACGAAATCGAGCAGATCAATGGCGTTGACGAACCGCTTGACGTGCAGACGCTGGGCTTTGGCCTGTATGCGGGCGGCGCCCGCGGCGGCCTGACCTATGATGTCTATATGGGCGGCGGCGTCAGCCGTTTCGAGAGCGAACGCCGTATCCTGATCGGCGCGTTCGACCAGACGGCCCGCGCCGACTGGACCGGCTATCACTATTCCGGCTCCGCCCGTCTCGGCTATGACTGGGATCTGGGCTGGGCGATGCTGCGTCCGCTCGTCTCTCTGGATTACCTCTCGCTGAGCGAGGAAGGGTATACGGAGTCCGGGCTTTCAGACGTGAACCTGACCGTCGAGGAGCGCGACTCGGATATGGCCTCGGCCACCGCCAGCCTTGCGCTGGCCCGGCGGTTCGGCACCGATGACAGCTGGTGGGCGCCGCAATTGCGCGTCGGCGTTCGCAACGAGTTCGGCGGCAGCCTTGCGGTCACTCAGGCCTCGTTCGTGGACTTCAACGATCCGTTCCTGCTGGCCGCGCCGGAGCTTCCCTCGACCAGCGCCATCATCGGCTTCCTGATCACGGGCGGTTCGCAATACTCGTCCTTCGGCTTCAACTATGACGCTGATGTGCGCGACGGGTTCATCCGGCACTCCGCCAGAATCGTGGTTCGCCTCGCCTTCTAGCGCAGGCTTACGGAAATCCGCCTAGCTCCTTCCGGGCGACTCGTGCAGCATCGCCGGTGATATCGCGATGACAGATTCGAACGACCTTTTTTCATCGGCCAAAGCGCCGGACAAAGACGGCTATACCGCACAGGATATCGAGGTCCTTGAAGGCCTCGAACCGGTGCGCAAACGGCCGGGCATGTATATCGGCGGCACGGACGACCGCGCGCTGCATCACCTGTTCTCCGAAGTTCTCGACAACTCGATGGACGAGGCCGTGGCCGGTCACGCCGACCGCATCGATATCGTGATGCACGAGGACGGCTCTGTCGCCGTGTCCGATAACGGGCGCGGAATCCCGATCGATCCGCACCCCAAGTTCAAGGACAAGTCCGCGCTGGAGGTCATCATGACCACGCTGCACGCGGGCGGGAAATTCTCCGGCAAGGCCTACAAGACCTCCGGCGGCCTGCACGGCGTTGGCGTGTCGGTGGTGAATGCGCTGTCGCAGCGCCTGGACGCGGAAGTGGCGCGCGACCGAAAGCTCTATGCGCAGTCCTTCGAGCGCGGGCGCGCCCTGGCGCCATTGAAGGAAATCGGCGCGGCGCCCAACCGGCGCGGCACCACGATACGCTTTTCGCCCGATCCGGAAATCTTTGGCGAACGGGCGCATCTCAAGCCCAAGCGTCTGTTCGCCATGGCCCGGTCCAAGGCGTATCTGCATCGCGGCGTCCAGATTCGCTGGAAATGCGACGCGGCGCTGGCCGAACCCGCCGGCGTCGAACCGGAAGCCGTCTTCCATTTCCCGGGCGGCCTGGCGGATTTCCTGAAAGAGCTGATCGGCGAAAAGCGCACCGTCACCAGCGAGATGTTCAGCGGCCGCGCCGGCGGCGATGAGGGCGCTGGCCGCGTGGAATGGGCGGTGGCCTGGTCCGGCGCCGGATTTGGCGAAGCCGACGGCTTCGTCCGCTCCTATTGTAATACCGTGCCCACGCCCGATGGCGGCACCCACGAACAGGGTTTGCGGGCGGCGCTGACCAAGGGGTTGCGCGCCTATGCGGAGATCGCCGGTCAGGGCAAGAAGGCCGGGATCATCACGCCGGACGATGTGATGGCCGGCGCCGGCGGTATCGTGTCCGTCTTCATTGCGGAGCCGGAATTCCAGGGTCAGACGAAAGACCGTCTCGCCAATAGCGAAGCCGCGCGGCTGGTCGAACAATCAGTTCGCGACCCCTTCGATCACTGGCTGGCCGCCTCCCCCAAGGAGGCCGAGCAACTTCTGGAGTTTGTCGTTGAACGGGCGGAGGAACGCCTGAAACGCCGCCGCGACAAAGAGGTCAAACGCCAGACCGCCTCACGCAAACTTCGCCTGCCCGGCAAGCTGGCCGATTGTTCGCGCGGCGGATCGGAGGGGACCGAGCTGTTCCTGGTCGAGGGCGACTCGGCCGGCGGATCGGCCAAACAGGCGCGCAATCGCAAGACGCAGGCCGTGCTGCCTCTTCGCGGCAAGATCCTGAACGTCGCCAGCGCTGGCGCGGACAAGATCATGAAAAATCAGGAAATTTCAGATCTGACGCTGGCGCTGGGCGCGGCCACGGGGTCGAAATTCAATCTGGGTGATCTGCGCTATGAGCGCGTGATCATCATGACCGACGCCGATGTCGACGGCGCGCATATCGCGTCGCTGCTGATCACCTTCTTCTATCAGGCGATGCCGGACCTGATTCGCAGCGGCCGGCTCTATCTGGCCCTGCCGCCGCTCTATCGCCTCAGCCAGGGCGACAAGATCGAGTATGCGCGCGACGACGCGCACAAGGATGCGCTGATGGCCGGGGAGTTTTCCAACGGCAAGAAGGTCGAAATCAGCCGCTTCAAGGGTCTTGGCGAAATGATGCCGCGGCAGTTGAAGGAAACCACGATGGATCCGGAAACCCGCACGCTGGCCCGTGTCAGTCTGGACGATGCGCTGGCCGGCGAAGCGGAGTCCCTAGTGGAGACGCTGATGGGCCGGAAATCCGAACTTCGGTTCAAATTTATCCAGGACCATGCCGATTTCATCGAGGCGATCGATATTTAATCCTTACCCGGCTTGTCATGCGCGCATGGCCGATTAGGCTCGCCCCATCTCATTTTCCGGAGGGGCTCGATGAAATTTTCCTACATGCTTCTGGGCGGGGCCGCGGTCGCCGCAATCAGCCTCAGCGCCGTCGCTGTCGCGCATCAGCAAGCGCCTGAAGAACAGGCGGAAACGACGCAGGACGACATGGGCGAGACGGCGACTGAAACGCAGGACGTCGCCCCGGTTGAACCTGATACTGAGGAAACCGAGCCCGCCCCCGCACAGGAAGATTCGGATGAGACCGGCGCCAGTGCGGCTGCAGAGAATCAGAGCGCCGAAGCTGAAGAAGACGGGGCCGATGGCGGGCCCTTCCCGTCGACTTACGCCGCCCTGCCCTCCGAAACCGTATTTATTCAAAACGCCACTGTTCTGGATGGCCGCGGCGGCCTGATTGAAGACGGCGATGTCTTGCTGGAGGACGGCCGCATCGCCGCTGTCGGCGCGGATCTGACCGCGCCCGGCGGCGCGCAGGTGATTGACGGTGAAGGCCGCTGGGTCACGCCGGGCATTATCGACGTTCATTCTCATCTTGGCGTCTATCCGACGCCCAGCATCCGCGCCACGTCAGACGGGAACGAGGCGACCTCGCCCAATACCGCGGAAGTCTGGGCCGAACATTCGGTCTGGCCGCAGGATCCCGGTTTTTCCCGCGCGCTGGCCGGCGGCGTGACGTCCCTGCAAATCCTTCCCGGCTCGGCCAATCTGTTTGGCGGCCGTTCTGTCGTTCTGAAGAACGTGCCCTCCCGTACGGTTCAGGGCATGAAATTTCCGGACGCGCCCTACGGCATGAAAATGGCCTGCGGCGAAAACCCCAAGCGCGTCTATGGCAGCCGCAACCAGGCGCCCTCCACCAATATGGGGAATTTCGCCGGTTACCGGGCGGCCTGGATTGACGCTAAAAAATACATGGAAGACCAGCAAAAGGCGGAAGATGACGCCGATACGGATCCGCCCAAGCGCGATCTGGAGCTGGAAACCCTGGCCGGCGCGCTGCGCGGCGACATTCTGGTCCACATGCATTGCTACCGCGCCGACCAGATGGCGCAGGTCATCGATATGTCCAAGGAGTTCGGATACCAGCTCGCCTCGTTCCAGCACGCGGTCGAGTCCTACAAGGTCGCCGATCTTCTGGCGGACGAGGATATCTGCTCGGCCATGTGGGCGGACTGGTGGGGCTTCAAGCTGGAAGCCTATGACGGCGTTCGGGAGAATATTCCCATGGTCCACAAGGCCGGCGCTTGCGCCATCGTCCATTCCGACGACGACATCGGAATCCAGCACCTGAACCAGGAAGCCGCGAAGGCATGGTCAGACGGCCGCAAGGCCGGCATTGAGATCCCCAAGGAAGAGGCTTGGTTGTGGCTGTCTTATAATCCCGCCAGATCGCTGGGCATTGAGGACGAGACAGGCTCTCTGGAGGAAGGCAAGGCTGCGGACGTGGTTCTTTGGAGCGCCGATCCATTCTCGACCTACGCCAAGGCCGACAAGGTCTATATCGACGGTGCCCTTATGTATGACCGTCAGGACAACCGCATGCCGGTATCCGATTTCGAAATCGGGCAAGCTTCCCGGGGGATGAAATAATGAAACAGGTTCTGTTGGGCGCGGCCGCCGCCCTGATCTCCGCAGGCGTTGCGATGGCCCAGACTGTCGCCGTCACCAATGCACGCATCGTCACCAATGAAGACGCCGGCGTTATCGAGAGCGGCGTCATCGTGATCGAGGACGGCGCGATCTCCGCCATGGGCGCTGACGCGGCCGTTCCCGAAGGCGCCGAGGTGCTGGACGCCGAAGGCCAGTGGGTGACGCCGGGGGTGTTTGCCCCGTTCGGCCATGTCGGCATGGTCGAAATCGGCGCGACGGAGGGCTCCAACGATATCAGCGCGGATGAGAGCGAATTGAACATCTCGCTCAATGCGCTGGACTCCTACAATCCGAAGGCCACCTCGATTCCGATCACGCGGATCGAAGGCGTGACGCACGCCGCGATCTCACCCGGGACAGGCCGGACCCTGTTCGGCGGCGTTGGCGCAATCGTGGACATGTCCGGCGATTTCGACTCAAGGGTGAAGGAAAACGCCTTCCTGTATCTGCAAATGGGCGAACGCGGCGCGGGTCTGGCCGGCGGCTCACGCTCCGCATCCTGGGCCTATCTTCGCGCGGCCCTGAAGGAAGCCCAGCGGGCCAATCGCTTCTTCTCGAAACCGACTGACGAAGGTCTGCTCAACATCCATGACGCGCAGGCGCTGAAAACCGCGGTGAATGGCGACATGCCGTTCGTGATCGAGGTGGACCGCGCATCCGACATCATGCGGGTGATCGCGCTGAAAGAAGATCACAAGAAGCTGGATGTCATCATCCTTAGCGGCGCGGAAAGCTGGATGGTGGCGGAGGAACTGGCGGAAGCGGAAATTCCCGTGATTCTCGACCCGATGGAGAATTTGCCCTTCGCGCTGGAATCCGTTGGCGCGCGGCTGGACGCGGCCAAGCTGCTAGCCGACGCCGGCGTGCAGTTCGCCCTGACCACGGGCGCGGGCAATGACGATACGCACCAGGTGCGCCTGCTGCTGCAACAGGCCGGGAACGCCGTGGCCAATGGCCTGTCATGGGATGCGGCTTTCGCCGCGATCACCCGCGAACCGGCCGATATTTACGGTCTTGGCGGGCGTCTGGGCGCTTTGGCCACCGGCCAGACTGCCAATCTGGTGGTCTGGGACGGCGATCCGCTGGAAGTCACGACCTCCCCCATGGCGGTCTTCATTGACGGCGAACGCCTGCCGCTGACCTCGCGCCAGACCGTGCTTCGCGACCGTTATATGGACCTGGAAAATCAGGATGAGCCGTTCGCTTATCGCTAGGCGACGGTTGATATTCATTGACTTGACGTAGCCGGTTCATATTTTGCGGGCAGACTTCTTGTAAGTCGGCGCAAGCGACGAGTGCTGCGCCACTTTTCCCCTGCGAATGAATTGACGCGATGAACGGGTTGCTACTGCATGACCTTTGATGAACTCGGGCTCGGCGAAAAACTGCTGAGCGCCCTAAAGGAAGCTGGCTATACGGAGCCGACGCCGATCCAGGCACAGGCTATTCCGCCAGCCCTCGAAGGGCGTGACGTCCTGGGTATCGCGCAGACGGGAACGGGCAAGACCGCCGCGTTCACCCTGCCGATGATCGAACGTCTGTCCAAGGGCCGCGCACGCGCCCGCATGCCCCGTTCGCTGGTCCTGGCGCCGACGCGGGAACTCGCCGCCCAGGTGGCCGAGAATTTCAAGGCCTATTCCAAAAACACCAAGCTGACGATGGCCCTGCTGATCGGCGGCGTGGCGTTTGGCGAGCAGGAGCGCGTGCTGAACAGCGGCGCGGACGTGATTATCGCCACGCCTGGACGTCTGCTGGACCTATTCGAGCGCGGCAAGGTTATGCCGGCCGGCGTCGAGATCATGGTCGTCGATGAAGCCGACCGGATGCTGGACATGGGGTTCATTCCTGATGTCGAGCGCATCTTCAAACTGACGCCGTTCACCCGCCAGACGCTGTTCTTCTCC
This sequence comes from Euryhalocaulis sp., assembly GCF_013911995.1. Taxonomy (NCBI): domain Bacteria; kingdom Pseudomonadati; phylum Pseudomonadota; class Alphaproteobacteria; order Maricaulales; family Maricaulaceae; genus Euryhalocaulis; species Euryhalocaulis sp. Next base: position 26,789 of record NZ_JACESD010000002.1, on the reverse strand, counting down.
GCCACCATGCCAAAGGAGATCCAGCACCTTGTGGACCAGTTCCTGCAGGGCGCTGTCCGTGTGGAAGTGGCGAAAGCCGCAACGACGGCGGATAATGTGGCGCAATATCTGATCAAGCTGAATTCGCGCGAGCCGAAAGCCAAACGCGCCGCGCTGCGCGAGGCGATCGACAAGCGCAACGTCAAGAACGCCATCGTGTTCTGCAACCGCAAGCGTGACGTAGACACGGTCGCGCGGTCGCTGCAACGCCACGGCTATTCCGCCGCGCCGATCCATGGCGACCTGCCGCAAAGCCAGCGCATGAAGACGCTGGACCAGTTCCGCTCCGGCGAGCTGAAACTGCTGGTCGGCAGTGATGTCGCCGCCCGCGGTCTGGACATTCCGGAAGTCAGCCATGTGCTGAACTACGATCCGCCGCACTCTTCGGACGATTATGTCCACCGCATTGGCCGTACGGGCCGCGCGGGCAAATCGGGCGAAGCGATCACGATCGCGACGTCCGAAGACAGCAAGCGCCTGGCCTCCATCGAGCAGATGCTCGGAGGACCGATTCCCGCGCTGGACAGCGCCGGGGCGGTCGATCAGGGCGGCAAAGCGGCGGAAAAAGGCGAGTCGGAGACTGAAAAGCCGGCCAAGCCCAAGCGCTCCTCGCGCGGCGGCGCCCGGAAAGCCGACGCAGCTGCCTCCAAGGGAGATCAGGCCGAAAAGCCGGCCGGGACAAAAAAGCCAGAGGCCGAGAAGGCCCCGGCGGAGAAATCCGAAAAATCTGGCGGCGCGTCAAAGAAATCCGCGCAATCGAAGACGCCCCGGAAACGGGAAAACACGCGTTCATCCTCCGGCGGCAAGTCCCAGTCGGGCTCAAAGGGCGAAGGTTTCGGCGACCATGTTCCGGCGTTTTTTGAGCAATCGGTCCGCCAGCACATCAGCGCTTCCTAGATTTTTTCGCGTTTGTTTACAGCTTGTTTCGCTTTGCCCCGTAGGGTTCCGCCATTGGTAGAAAACCTTGTGGGGCCGATAGATGAGTGGTCGACTCATTGGGGCGGAAGGCGAAGCTCTCGCCCGTAAAGCCATTGATTTGCTGTCCGAATGGGGGATTCCCCTTACGGCGCAGAATTATGAAGTCGGCATAACCCATATACTGGGCGAAAACGACACGCTGACCAGCGACATCTCGGCGATAATCGACCAGGGCCAGACCCCGCAGGAAGCGGATCTGGTGGAGCTTCACGACCGCCATTTCAACAAAAAGAAGCTCAGCGACGAAGTTCAGAAAATCGGCGGCGCCATGTCCGCCGAGCTGGCGACCGTCATGCGGCGTCTGGAAGAAGCCGGCCGCGACACCGCGGCCTATGGCGAGGCCCTGGCCGGCGCCAGCGACCGCATCGATTCCGAAACCGACGCCGAGACGCTGAAAGCCATGGTTTCCGCCCTCATGGACGCCACCCACACCATGCAGCGCCACAGTGCGACGCTGGAAAGCCGTCTGGCCGAGACGAAACAGGAAGTTTCGCAGCTTCGTACGAATCTGGAAATCGTGCGCGAAGAATCCATGACCGACGCCCTGACCGGCGTCGCCAACCGCAAGCGCATGGACGATGTTCTGAACAAGCTGGCGGCTGAAGCCGACCAGACCGGCGCGCCCCTGACCGTCGCGGTTTGTGACATCGATCACTTCAAACGTTTCAACGACACTTGGGGCCATCAGACCGGCGATCAGATCATCCGGTTCGTCGCCAGTTGCATGACACGCTGCATCGGCAACCGCGCGCTGGTGGCGCGATATGGCGGCGAGGAATTTGTGATGTTGATGCCGGAAACGGACATGGACGCGGCCGTGGATGTCGCCGAACAGGTTCGCACAATGGTGGAATCCAAACGCCTGCTGCGCCGGTCCACGAATGAGGATCTCGGCACCATCACCATTTCCATCGGCGTTGCGCGGCACGACACCGGCGCTCACCCGCATTCAGTGATCGAACGGGCCGATAACAGGCTTTATGAATCCAAGCGCGCCGGGCGCAACCGCGTCACCGGCGAAACCGCGCAAAGCTCATCAAGCGCGGCGGCTTAACACCACCTCCAGAAAAATTCGGACCTAGGCGTTGTCGGGCGGCAGCGTCGCTTTGAACGAGTCGCGTACCGAGAGCGCGTCTATCGCTTCCGACAAGGCGGGACGGCCACGCCGCCATTCAATGTCCGGCCAGCGAAAATCCAGATAACCCGTAGCCACCGCGGCCCCGATTGCGCCAAGGTCCATGCGGCCCGCGATTTCGTCCGAAGCGCGGCGGTCCATTTCGTCGAGACTGCGCATAATGGCGCGTCGATAACGGTCGAACCAGACATCCCAATGCAGCGACTCTTCGCGCATGCGCTCAATCCGCATGGCGACGGCAGCGTCCAGAACGCCATCCACCAAGGCCTGCAGGCGGAGGACGCGAAACCGCGACTGCCCTTCCGCCGGTATCAAATGCGGCGACGCCAGCGTGTCGAGATATTCGCAAATGACCGGGGAGTCGTAGAAAGTCTCCCCGTCCGCGACCAGCGCGGGAACTTTGCCGAGCGGGTTGGCTTGCTGCAAATTCGAAGGGTCGCCGAGCGGCGGGGTCGCCTGGAGCTCCAGATCGAGCCCTTTTTCGAGAGCGACTATCCGCACCTTGCGGGCATAGGGCGAGGTATCTGTGTAAAGAAGCGTCAGACCGGTCATTGGCGCTTCCTCAGCCTCCCTATCGCGTGGCGGGCACGATGGTGACGCTTTCGCCGCAACCGCAGGCGTCCGTCTGGTTCGGATTGCTGAATACGAACTTGGAATGGAGCTTTGTTGTCTCGAAATCGATGGTCGCGCCGAGCAGGAACAGCACGGCCTTTGAATCGACCACGATTTCCACGCCCTTGTCTTCCACGCGTTCGTCCAGCTTTTCCGGCTCGGCCACGAAATCCATCGTGTATTCCATGCCCGCGCAGCCGCCATTCTTTACGCCGACGCGCAGAAAGCCTTTGTCCTTCGCCGCCATCAATTCCTTCACGCGGTCAGCGGCGGCATCGGTAAGACTGACGATATTTCCAGCGGCCAGCATAATCAGAACATCCCCAGTTCGAGCTTGGCTTCATCGCTCATCCGCTCCGGCGTCCAGGGCGGATCGAACACCATTTCAACGCGCGCGCCGCGCACGCCCGGCGCGGACTCGACGGCCTGTTCCACCCAGCCCGGCATCTCGCCCGCAACCGGGCAGCCCGGCGCGGTGAGCGTCATGGTGATGGTGGCGTCGCGGTCATCGGAGATATCGACCTTGTAGATCAGGCCCAGCTCATAGATATCGACCGGAATTTCCGGGTCATAGACGCTTTTCAGGGCCGTCACGATATCGTCCGTCAAGCGTTCCAGCTCCTCCGGCGGAATACTGGATTCACCTCCGGAATCGGCTCCCGGCGCGGGCTCCGCCGCCGGTTCGGCCTGCTGGCCCGGACGGGCCGTCAGATCGATGATATCGCGTTCAACAGTCTCGGTCATGGTTCCTACATCAGGATGCCGCGGACGCTTCGCAAGGCGTCCAGGAAAGTTTCCACATCGTCCATCGTGTTATAGGCCGCATAGCTGGCCCGCACGCTGGAGCTGGCGTCGAACCGGCGCATCAGCGGCTGGGCGCAGTGATGACCGGCGCGCACCGCCACGCCATAGCGGTCCAGAAGTTGGGCCGCGTCATGGGCGTGCGCCTTGCCCATCACGAAGGTGATGATCGAGGCCTTGTTCTGCGCCGTGCCGATCACCCGCAGATCTTCGAACTCCGCCAGCCCCGTCATGGTCTTGTCCAGAAGCGCACACTCATGCGCCTCCATGCCGTCGCGGTCCTGAGTGTCCAGCCATTTCAGGGCCGCGCCGAGGCCGATGGCGTCGATGATCGGCGGGGTGCCCGCCTCGAACTTCGCCGGCGCGTCGGCATAGACCACGCGGTCCTCAAACAATTCGGCGATCATTTCGCCGCCCCCCTGATAGGGACGGATGCGATTCAGCTGTTCGGACTTCGCGTAAAGCGCCCCAATGCCGGTCGGTCCGTAAATCTTGTGGCCGGTGATGGCGAAGAAATCGACGTCCAGCGCCTGCACGTCCACATGGCCGTGAACGGCGGACTGGGACCCGTCCAGCAGGACCGGCACGCCCTTGTCATGCGCCATGCTGACGATCTTGTCGCCATCGGTGCGGGTGCCCGTAACGTTCGACATGTGGGTCATGGTCACCAGCTTCGTGCGGTCGCTGAAAGCCTCCGCATAGGCGTCCATGTCGATGCGGCCATCCTCGGTCACCGGAACCCATTTCAGCACCACGCCCTGACGCTCGCGAAGGAAGTGCCAGGGGACAATATTGGAGTGATGCTCCATCTGGGAGAGGATAATCTCGTCCCCCGCCTCCAGCTCAGCCCCGAAACTGGACGCGACCAGGTTGATCGCCTCGGTCGTGCCGCGCGTGAAAACGATATTGTCGGCAGACGGCGCATTCAGGAACCGCGCGACTTCCGCGCGGGCGCCTTCAAAAGCCTCGGTCGTCTCATTGGCCATGGTGTGCAGGCCGCGATGCACGTTGGCGAAGGAATGCTCCATCGCCTGCGTTACGGCGTCGATCACCGCGCGCGGTTTCTGGGCGGACGCGGCGCTGTCCAGATAGACCAGAGGCTTGTCGCGGATGGTCCGTTCAAAGATCGGAAATTCGCTCTTGAACGCGAGCGGATCGAAATTCTTTTCTTTGCCGGACGTCATGCTCATCACTTTTTCTCCAACCATTCACGCGAACGCGCAATAAATTCTTCCTGAACATCGTCAGGAATATGCGCGAACGCCTCGGAGATAAAGGCCTCGATCAGCAAAGCGCGGGCGGATGCGGCGTCGATGCCGCGCGAGCGCATATAGAACAGCGCATTTTCATCCAGCGCCCCGACCGTGTTGCCATGCGCGCATTGCACATCATCGGCAAAGATCATCAACTCAGGCTTGGCGTTCGACTGCGCGCGCTCGCTTAGCAGCAGCGCATGGTGCTGCATCTGAGCATCGGTCTTTTGTGCGCCGCGCGCCACATCGAAGCGGCCCTGAAACGCGCCGCGTCCGCGATCATCGACCACGCCCTTCACGACCTGCTGCGTCACCGAGCCCTCGCCCCGGTGATCCACCACCGAGGTCAGATCCGCATGACGCTGCCCATCCAGGAGATAGGCGCCGTCGAGCCGGATATCGGTTTCGTCGCCTTCACATGTCAGGCGCGCGTCAAAACGCGTCAGGGCGCCGCCGAAAGTCAGGATGGCCTGACGATAGCCGGCCCTTTCGGCAACATGACCCAAAGTTGTCGTGGTGTTCACCACATCCGCAGAGCCCTGATGGATGATATAGCGATTCAGGCGCGCGTTCCGCTGCAGGCCCAGCTCGACCAGCGTATTGGCGTAGGGCGCGCCTTCGCCTTCATGGCTTTCCAGAATCGTGGCGCTGGCGTTTTCACGGACCACGACGGACAGACGCAAATGGTGCGCCCCCTCGCCCTCCGAGATCAGGCGCAACTGGATCGGCCTGGACACGTCGCCGTCAATCTCGAGGACATAAGCCCCGGTTTCCAGCGTCAGAGCGCCAGCCAGAGCGGCCAGCGGATAGGATTCGCGTTCGCCCGGCGGATTCGCCTCGTCCTGACGGTGCAGGATCGCGCCCTCGGGAAGCTCGGGCTCGCCAATCAGACGGCCATTGGCAAAAACAATCTCGGCGGCCCCGGCGGCGCCAAATGCCTGCGCGGGTGAAATGTCCGATTCAACAGCGCCGGACTGGCCGCGCGGCTGGCGCAGGGTCTGGCGGACATCGGACCATTTCCATTCCTCGACCCGCTTGTGCGGCAGGCCTTGCTCGGCAAAGGCCGCCCAGGACTGCGCGCGGCCGCCCGAGGCGTCCAGCGCCTCATAGGCCTCGCGAAAGGCGGCTTCGGTCGGGGTTGGCTTATGCTGGGGCAGGCTCACGCCGCATCCTCCAGATAGCGGTCATAGCCATCGCTTTCCAGCGCACGGGCAAGCTCCGGCCCGCCGCTGTCCATAATGCGGCCCTGCGCCATGACGTGGACTTTGTCCGGCGCCAGGTAATCCAGAAGCCGCTGATAGTGGGTGATGACCAGCATGCCGCGATCGGCGTTGCGCAGATTGTCCACGCCCTCGGCCACGACCTTCAGCGCATCAATGTCCAGCCCGGAATCGGTCTCGTCCAGAATCAGGAAATCCGGCTCAAGGATCAGCGCCTGGAAAATCTCCATGCGCTTCTTCTCGCCGCCGGAGAAACCGGCATTGAGAGAGCGTTTCAGCATGTCCATCGGCATCTTTAGCGTCTCGGCCGCCGCACGCGCCTTTTTCATGAAGTCCGGCGCGGAGATTTCCTCCTCGCCGCGCGCCTTGCGCTGGGCGTTGAGGGCCGTGCGCAGGAAGGTCAGCGTCGGAACGCCGGCCAGCTCAAGCGGATACTGGAAAGACAGGAAGAGGCCCTTGGCGGCGCGCTCCTCCGGCTCCATTTCCGTCAGCTCTTCGCCTTTCAAGGTGATCGAGCCGTCCGTAATTTCGTAGCCATCGCGACCCGTCGCGACATGGGCCAGCGTGGACTTGCCCGCGCCGTTCGGCCCCATGATGGCGTGCACCTCGCCGGCCGGAACCTCAAGGCTCAGCCCTTTGAGGATTTCCTTGTCCTCGACGGACACGTGCAGATTTTCGATTTTCAACATCATCAATCCCTTTAAATACAAGCGTGAGGCGCGCGGCGATCAGCCGACGCTCCCCTCCAGGCTGACCTTCACCAGCGCCTGCGCCTCCACGGCGAACTCCATGGGGAGGTGCTGAAGCACGTCCTTGCAGAACCCGTTGACCAGCAGCGCCACGGCGTCCTCCTCCGACAGGCCGCGCTGGCGGACATAGTGGAGCTGGTCCTCGGAGAGCTTTGAGGTCGTCGCCTCGTGCTCGAAGGTCGCGTGCGGCGTGCGGGCCTCGACATACGGCACCGTGTGCGCCGCGCATTCATCCCCGATCAGCAGGGAGTCGCACTGGGTAAAGTTGCGGGCGCCCCTGGCGGTCGGGTTGGCGCGGACCAGGCCGCGATAGGCATTGGACGATTTACCCGCCGAAATGCCCTTGGAGATGATGCGCGAGCGCGTGTTCTCGCCCAGATGGATCATCTTGGTGCCGGTATCGGCCTGCTGATGGCCGTTCGTGATGGCCACCGAATAGAACTCGCCCTGGCTCTCCTTCCCCTTGAGAATGCAGGAGGGATATTTCCAGGTGATGGCGGAGCCGGTCTCCACCTGCGTCCATGAAATCTTGGAGCGGTCGCCGCGGCATTCGCCGCGCTTGGTCACGAAATTATACACCCCGCCCTTGCCGTCGGCGTCGCCCGGCCACCAGTTCTGGACGGTGGAGTATTTGATCTCCGCGTCCTCTTCGGCGACCAGTTCGACGATGGCGGCGTGAAGCTGGTTCTCGTCGCGCATCGGGGCGGTGCAGCCCTCCAGATAGGAGACATAGGCCCCCTTGGCGGCAACGATCAGCGTCCGTTCGAATTGCCCGGTGCCTTCCGCGTTCATGCGGAAATAGGTCGAAAGCTCCATCGGGCAGCGCACGCCCTCGGGCACATAGACAAACGTGCCGTCAGAGAAAACCGCCGAATTGAGCGCGGCGAAGAAATGGTCGGAGGTCGGCACCACGGTGCCGAGATATTTGCGCACCAGTTCCGGGTGTTCGCGCAGCGCTTCGGAGATCGACATGAAAATCACGCCGGCCTTCTCAAGCTCCTTCTTGAAGGTCGTGGCGACGGAGACAGAGTCAAACACCGCGTCCACGGCGACCTTCGGCGCATCTTTCACGCCCGCCAGCACTTCCTGCTCGCGCAGCGGGATGCCCAGCTTCTCATAGGTGTCGAGAAGCTCCTTGGGGACGTCGTCGATGCTGTCATATTTCGCGCCGGATTTCGGCTCGGCATAATAATAGGCGTCCTGGTAGTCGATGGGCGGGAAGTTCACGAGCGCCCAGTGCGGCTCCTCCATGGTCAGCCAGCGCTGATAGGCGTTCAGCCGGTATTCCAGCATCCAGTCCGGCTCGCCCTTCTTGGCCGAGATGAAGCGGATCGTCTCTTCATCCAGCCCCTTGGGCGCGAACTCCTGCTCGATCTCGGTCGAGAAGCCGTACTTGTACTTGTCGGATTCCAGACCTTTGACGTCTTCGACTGTTTCTTTAACCGCAGGCATATAAGCCTCTGTCTTTCCTTTAGTTTCAGGCCGCGCGCGTTTTCACGCGGTCATAGGCGTCCAGCCAGGCGTCGGCGAAAGCCTCGCCCTGCCCGGCCTCTGTATTCCATCCCAGGCTGACCCGGATCGCCGAGGCCGCCAGTTCATCGCCAAGGCCCATGGCGCTCAGCACATGGCTGCGCGCCACCTTGCCGGATGAACAGGCCGCGCCCGCGCTGATCGCGAACCCGGCAAGGTCCATCGACATGACCTGCGTCTCGGAGCTGAAGCCGGGGGCGTAAAAGCAAAGCGTGTTCGGCGCGCGCGCCACGTCCTCGCCGAGAATGACAATTTCCGGCGCGGCGGCTTTCAGGCGCGCCTCCATGGCGTCGCGGATGCCGGCCAGTTTCGCGTAATCAGCCGGTTCAGCCGCGGCGGCCGCGGCGCCGAACCCGGCGATGGCCGCCACGTTCTCTGTGCCCGAGCGGCGTCCCCGCTCCTGCCCGCCGCCATGCTGGCGCCGGACCAGCGGCGCGCCCTCGCCAATCGCCAGCGCACCCGCTCCCTGAGGACCGCCAAGCTTGTGCGCGGTCAGGGAGAGATAATCGGCGCCAAGCTCGGTCATCGACATTTCGATCTTGCCAAGCGCCTGAACGGCGTCGACATGGATGCGCGCGCCAGCCTCATGCGCCAGCTCCGCCGCCTCCGCGACAGGCTGAATCACGCCGGTTTCGTTATTGACCAGCATGACAGCGACAAGGGCGTCAGAACCATCCTCGCCCAGCAAATCCTTCAACGCATCCAGATCCAGAACGCCTTGCGGCGTAACGGGAACAAATTGCGTTTCCACGCCGGACGCTTTCGCGAAATCAATCACCGCATCATGTTCAATGGCAGAAACGATCAGGCGCCCGGCCCCGGCGCTGATGGCGCTGGCCAGGGCCAGATTGATCGCCTCTGTGCCCCCGGATGTAAAAATCAGGTCTTCGGCGCACGCCCCGGAACGGCCCGCGATGGCTTCACGCGCATCCTCGATCGTGCTGCGCGCCGCGCGGCCGGCGGCATGGGTGGAGGACGGATTGCCGCCCGCATCCATGGCGGCCAGCATCGCCTCCCGCGCTTCGGGACGAAGCAGCGAAGTGGCGTTGTGATCGAGATAGACAAGTTCACGGCTCACGGGCGGGCCTCCGCAGTTTGCGGGAAGTCCTGCGAGACGACATGGGCCAGCGTGACCGAGCCCAGAAAATCCTCGATATGAGTATCCAGCGCCGACCAGAGCGGGTGCGAGAGGCAACGCCCCGATGCGCCGGTGCAGGCCTCGACCTTCTTTGACGAACAGCCCGTGGAGCGCACCGTTTCGCCCACCGCGGTCAGGATGTCCGCGATGGCGATATCGTCCATGTCCCGCGCCATCCGGTATCCACCGCCCGGTCCGCGCACGCTTTCGACCAGCCCGGCCTGACGCAGCTTGGAAAACAACTGCTCAAGAAAAGGCCGGGACAGTGACTGCGCCTCGGCGATGTCGGCGAGCGAGGCCGGCGCGCCGTCACGGGCCGCAAGATCGGCCAGCGCGGTCACGGCGTATCGCCCTTTCGCGGTCAGTTGCACGTCTCTATATCCTTCAAGGACTGAACGGACTCTCGCAATTCAAGAAGCCGTTTGCTAAAAGCGCGCGCTCTTGAAGCGGCGGTTCATGCGGGAGCTATGTTTTCCGACTGAATTAGTCAAGTATTCCAACCGCTATCCGCGAAACCTCTGGAGACCCATGCCTGACGTCATTATTCCGGGCCCCGCCGGCCGCCTTGAGGGACGCTACCGTCCCGGCCGTTCCGAAAACGCCCCAGTCGCGCTGATCCTGCACCCGCACCCGAACGGGGGCGGCAATATGAACACCCAGCTGACGCTGTCGCTGTTCGACCTGTTCAAGGATCGCGGCTTCTCGGTTCTCCGCTTCAATTTCCGCGGCGTCGGCCGCAGCCAGGGCAGCTGGGACCAGGGGCTCGGCGAACTGTCCGACGCGGCCACGGCGCTGGACTGGTTCCAGGCGCTGAACCCGAACGCGCCGCTCAGCTGGGTCGGGGGACATTCCTTTGGCGCCTATATCGCCATGCAGCTCCTGATGCGCCGGCCGGAGATTGACGGTTTCATCTCCGTCGCGCCGCCGACCAATATGTATGATTTCTCCTTCCTGGCGCCCTGCCCGTCATCCGGCCTGATCCTGAATGGTTCGGAAGACAAGATCGTGCCGCCGGACGATGTCCAGCGCGTGGTGCCGAAGATCCGCGTCCAGAAGGGCCGCGTGATCACGCATGAGACGATCCCCGGCGCCGGCCACTTCTTCCAGAACAAGGCCGAAGAGATGGAAAAGGCGGTCAACGCCTATCTCGACACGCGGCTGCCCCCGGCCTGGGGCGGCAATTTCGTGCCCGATCCGGACAAGGACGAAAGCTAGACCGCCGCGCGGCTCAAAACGCCGCCTGTCATGGGTTCCTGCACGCCGGTGGTGGCGGGAACCGACAGCGGCCAGCCGCGCAGCGACCTGACCGCCAGCCAGGCAAACAGCTCCGCTTCCAGCACATCGCCGCGCCAGCCCACGGCCTCGACAGGATCAACAGGCACGCCGGCGCGACGGCGCAACGCGTCCATCAACACGGGATTGTTGCGCCCGCCGCCGGTGACGATCAGCCGCCGCGGCCGTTCCGCCGCCCACTCCAGACCACGGACGACCGAGGCGGCGGCAAATTCGGTCAGCAGGGCCGCGCCGTCTTCAGTGGACAGCCCTTCCGCCATGGCGCTGGTGAAGTCCTGACGGTCCAGCGACTTTGGCGGCTGCGTCTCGAAATAGGGATGGTTCAGCAGCCTCCGCAGGCGGGCCTCGTCAAGATTTCCGGCTTGCGCCAGCGCGCCGCCCTCATCGAACAGCCGGTCGCCTTCTCCGCCGACCCAGTCGTCAATCGGACCGTTTGCGGGGCCGGTGTCAAAAGCCAGTATCCCGCCATCCGCATCAATCAGGGTGATGTTGCCCACGCCGCCCAGATTGACCACGCCCAGCGGCCGTTCCAGCCCGTCCCGTTTGGCCAGAGCCGCGTGATAGAGCGGCGCGAACGGCGCGCCCTGCCCGCCGGCGGCGACATCGGCCGCGCGGAAATCATTGACCACGTCGATGCCTGTCAGACGCGCCAGCGCGGCGCCCCGGCCGAGCTGCCGGGTCCGCCCGGTCGCGCGCGCCGAGGGCGCCCGGTGGAGAACGGTCTGACCGTGAAATCCGATGACATCAATATTCGCCTCGGTCAGACCTTCCATTTCCAGAAGCTGGGCCGTCGCTTCCGCATGCAACTCGGTCAGCGCGTCTTCTGCCAGCGCGAAAGCTTCCGCGGGCTCCTCCCCCTCAAAACCCCACGCGCGCGCCGCTTTCACCGCGGCCAGAATATGCCCGCGCACGCCATCATCGAAGGGAAGCGAAAGGCACGCGCGCGGCCGGATCAGGCTTTCGCCGTCAGTTTCCAGAATCGCGCCGTCGAGGCCGTCCATAGACGTGCCGGTCATGAAACCGATTGCGCGGTATAGCTTCGCCGCCATTAAGCCCTTCCCTCTCGTCCGCGCCGTGATAGAAGGCGCGGCCTATGCAATACAAATCCGATCTCATAAAGACCCTGGCCGGACGCGGCTATCTCTATCAGGCGACTGATATCGAGGGCCTGGACGCGCTGGCCGCCCGCCAGACCGTGACAGGCTATATCGGTTTCGACGCGACCGCTTCCAGCCTTCACGTCGGCAGCCTGGTTCAGATCATGATGCTGCGCCGCCTGCAACAGGCCGGCCACACCGCGATCGTCCTGCTGGGCGGCGGAACAACGAAGATCGGCGATCCATCCGGCAAGGACAGCCAGCGCCCGGTTCTCACGCCGGAGGACATCGCGGCGAACAAGGAAGGCATTCTGAAGCCCTTCCATGCGCTGCTGGACATGGACAAGGCCATTGTCGTCGATAACGACGCCTGGCTGTCCGAATATTCCTATCTGGAATTCCTGCGCGAGTTCGGACGGCATTTCACCATCAACCGGATGCTGACCTTCGACTCGGTGAAAAGCCGGCTCGACCGCGAACAGCCGCTGACCTTCCTCGAATTCAATTACATGTTGCTGCAGGCGGTCGATTTCCTGGAATTGAACCGCGCGCGCGGCTGTCAGCTGCAACTGGGCGGCGCGGATCAGTGGGGCAATATCGTCAATGGCGTGGAGCTCTGCCGCCGGGTCGACAGCGCGGAAGCCTACGGCTTCACGACGCCGCTGATCACCACCGCGTCCGGCGTGAAAATGGGCAAGACGGCGGATGGCGCTGTCTGGCTGAACCCGGACCGTCTTGGCCCCTATCAGTACTGGCAATTCTGGCGGAACACCGAAGACGCCGATGTCGGCCGCTTCCTGCGCCTGTTCACCGACCTGCCCCTGGACGAGGTCGAGCGGCTGGAATCGCTGGAAGGCGCGGACATCAACGACGCCAAGATCAGGCTTGCCAATGAAGCCACCGCGATGCTGCACGGCGCGGACGAAGCCCGTAAGGCGGAGGCCGCCGCGCGCGAGACCTTCGAGCAGGGCGGCGCGAGCGCGGACCTGCCTTCGGTCGAAATTCCGGCGGCGGAGTTGCAAAGCGGACTTGGGCTTCTGGAAGCGTTCGAACGCGCCGAGCTGGTAGAGTCCCGCGGCGAGGCGCGCCGTCACATCAAGGGCGGCGCTTTGAAAGTGAATGACGAGAAGGTCGAGGATCCGTTCGCAACCCTGACGGACAAGGATATCCGCGACGGCGCTGTAAAACTGTCCGTCGGCAAGAAACGTCACGCGCTTCTGAAAATCGTCTAGCCGGGCGGCTCCTCGCCCGGCTCGCCCCCGGATTCAGGCTGTTGTTCGACCGCGGGTTCCTCATCCGGCGTTTCCGCGGATTGCCGGGCGGCTTCGGCCTGCGCTTCTTCCAGAGACACGCCGCCCTCAAAAATCCGGCGGAATATGCCCGGCGCCAGCGCGGAAAGCGGATTCACCACCACCTGTGTCTGATCGAATGGCCCGCTGACCGAGTAGGTCAACGCGAACAGCCCCTCGCCTTCACGGGACGTCAGGAGATCGCCGATAACCGGCAAAGCGCCAACGGAGGCGTTTACGCCATAAGACGGCACCAGAACGCCGTTCAGCGCCAGCTCGCTGCGCGGCATATCGATTTCGCCTGAAGTGGTGATTCCCAGCGCCTGACCGGACGCACGCGCCTGCTCGATCCGGATGCGCCCCTGGTCCAGAGACGCCTCGGCAATCATTTCATTGAAGCTGAGACCGCTGCCGCCCAGAACGTCGGCCAGCCCCTGAAGCGAGGCCAGCGCAAACAGTCGCGCCAGAATCGGCGCGCGAACCAGATCGAACTCTTCAACGCGGGCTTCAAAATTCCACGGCGCGTCGGCGGCCTCGGACCGTCCATCGAGCGTAAAGCGCCCGCCGCGAACCTGATCGATCCCGAACAGCGCCTCAAACAGCAGCCCCGCGTCCTGAGCCGAGGCCGACAGGGTTCGGGCCTCGCCCGTCCCCGGCGCAAGCCGGATGGCGACCGGCTCGCCAGCCGCGCGCGCGTCAACGCTGGCCGTTTCGATCCGTTCTCCGGAATGATCAAACGCAACCGTGACCTGCTCCGCGGTCAGGGCGTCGGAGATCACGGCCCGGTCGAGAACGATATCCGCGGAAACCGGAATCCCGAGTTTTCCGGCGCCGGCATCGGATAGGATTTGATCGACCAGCCATCGCGCGTCCAGATAATCGCCCTCGACATCCAGTTCGAATATCGCGTCATTCCGGGAAAGATTCAGGGAAAAATCAGCGAACTGGTCCAGCCGCACGGTTTCCAGACGGATATTGTCCAACTGGCCCTGGCCGGAAAATCGCGCCGCGCCTGTGGCTTCCAGACCGGGGCCGGTCAGCCGGGCCGAGCTGATCTGGAACCCGTCATCATTCCTGGTGAATTCGAACCGTCCCCCGGCCGGGCTGTTCTGAGGCTTGTTCCAGAAATCGCCCGCAGAGCCGATGGCCGCGCTTGTAAGGTCGACCGAAGCGGCGCCCTGCTCAATGGCAAGGCCATCGCCCTCGGTCCGCGCGGAAAACAGGACCGGCCCATTGAGGAACTGCCTGAGCGGCACGCCCAGCGCGTCGAAATCTTCCTGATCCAGAACCGCCTCGACATTGAAGATCGTGGAAGGGATTTCTTCAGGCTCCCCAAACCGCTCTTCCCAGGAGATTAGGGCTTCGACCGGTCCGATACGCCCCGGACCGCGCGCGATCAGGCCAAAGGGCGTGCCTTCCAGGTGAACTTTGCCGTCAGTTATCTGAAGCCCGCCAATGCCGGTCGGGGCGGAGACATTCTCAAAATCGGCTTCCACATCGAAACCGATACGCTCGATCGGCACTTCGCTGCGCATCGGTCGTGTCAATTCGAACCGGATTTCCCCTTCGCCCTGAACAGAGTCCGGATCAATGCCGAAGGTGGACGGAAAGCCCAGCGGCTCCTCGTCGAGCAATTTCAGAACATCGGAGGCCGTGGCCCGACCGGCGCCCGCGATAACGGCTGGCGCGCCTTTGGGTTTGAGTCTTGGAATCTCAACGCGCCCCTCGGTCAGCACCATCTCGCCGATGCGTCCTTCATCCATTTCCAGGGAAAAGGAATTTCCGCGCAGTACGGCGCTGCCGCTCGCCTGCGTCACCGGGCTCATCGTCGAGACATATCTGACTTCGCCCTGATCCATCGCGAATGCCAGGCGCATGTCGTCCTCGTTCAGACGCCCGCGCGCCACGTCCTCATCGGTCATGGTCAGTTCAAATTCGGCGTCATGTATGCGGCCGGCATCGACGTGCTCAGCGATCCAGACGCGACCTCCATCGGCAAAATCCAGAGGCCAGTAGCGCAACAAGTCCTGCGGCG
This sequence comes from Euryhalocaulis sp., assembly GCF_013911995.1. Lineage (NCBI taxonomy): Bacteria > Pseudomonadati > Pseudomonadota > Alphaproteobacteria > Maricaulales > Maricaulaceae > Euryhalocaulis > Euryhalocaulis sp. The sequence goes on along the minus strand of NZ_JACESD010000002.1, from coordinate 11,620 downwards.
ACGCATATCCTTCCGTGCCGCCTTCCAGCGAAAGCCTAGAGAAAGCCCACTCTCCCGCGTTCTGAACGAACGCGACACTGCCCTGAAGCCCGAGCGAGAACCCGCCCAGATCCGTAGAGAGTCTGTCAATGGTCAGGCCGCGGACATCGTCTTGAAGCAGGCCGCCCTCAAATTCTATGGCCGTCAATGAAAGCGGCTCTTCAAACAGACCGGGCATATCCAGGCCGAACTCGCCAAGCGAAAGCTCGATTTCCGGAGACGCGCCTCCGTCAGAAAACAGGTTCGTGACCGCGCCCTCGCCGCGAAGACTGAGCACATCGGATTCCAGTTGCAGCGCCTCCAGAACCATCGCCTGCCGGCCGGCCTCGTAACGCATGCGCAGGTCCGCGCCGCTTATCGGGCGCCGCTGCCCCGCGAAGGCGACCTCTCCGGCGCCCAGACGGGCTGTCAGCCGCCCGCCCGTCAGGCGTCCCTCGCGCGCCGTCGCCAGGCGCCAGTTGAGATCCAGAGGCGCATCAATGCTCCGGGCCCAGCCGGCCAATCGTTGCGGCGCCGATTGCGATGGGTTGAAGCCTGAGACGACTCCTTCCGCCGCAATGCGTTTCACGCCGAGGTCGGCGCTAAGCAGCGCTGAAATTGTCGCGTAACCGTTTTCCTGCAGCAGCTCGCCCGCCAGGTCCGCGGACAGGGTCTGGCCCGACAGGTCGGCGTCCAGAGACGCATGACGGATGCGCCAGTTCAGACCGATATCGCGAAGCTGAACAAACAGGACAACATCGCTGAGCGCCAGCCGCCGCAGATTGGCGGCGCCATCCGGAAGTTCGAATTCGCGCCAGTCGAGCGAGGGCGCGCCCTCCGTCGTTTCTTCCTCCTCGCGCACGGCGCGGCGCGGCGTTCCCAGACCGAATGCAAAGGATCCGTCGCGGCGGCGGACAACCGCAAACGCGCCGCCTTCCGCTTCGACCCAGAGCGGGGCAAACCGCCCTTGCGCCAGTGAGGCGGCCGGCAAGGCGGTGGCGATGCGGGACGCGACCGACACCACCTCCCCCGTTTCGTCCCGGATTGTGACATTGCTGGCCGTGACCACGATGGCGCGGGATTCCGGCCGCCATTCGGACCGGATTTCACCCAGCTCGACCGTTTCGCCGTCAAATGCCTCAGCGAAGATTTCTTCCGCGTTGGGGCGAAGGACTTCCAAGTCCACAGGCCCCCCGGACAGCCGGTAAACCGCAAAGCCCACAACGAAAATTGCGAGCATGAAAACCAGCGCCGCAATCTCCAGCGCCAATCGTGTCGCCTGGCGCGTCATGAAATCCCCGGCTGGACGGACGCGGCGTCACAAACCATGTTCAGCCCGAACTCGGACACAGGGACAATATCATGACTCAAGCTCTGCAAACCGGCGACAAGGCTCCTGATTTCACGCTTCCAAGCGACGGATCCGGCGAAGTTTCGCTGAAGGATTATTCCGGACAGACCGTCGTTCTGTATTTCTATCCGAAAGACGATACGCCGGGCTGCACGAAAGAGGCCATCGCCTTTTCAGAACATCTCGACCAGTTCCGCAAAGCCGGAGCTGTCATTCTTGGCGTTTCGCCCGACACAGCCGCCAAGCATGACAAGTTCAAGGCCAAGCATGAGCTGAGCGTGACTTTGCTGGCCGACGAAGACACAGCAGTTTGCGAGGCCTATGGCGTCTGGAAAGAAAAAAACATGTACGGACGCAAATTCATGGGCGTTGAACGCTCCACCTTCCTGATCGGTCCTGACGGAAAAATCATCGAATCCTGGCGCAAGGTGCGCGTTCCCGGACATGTTGAAGCCGTCCTGGAAGCGGCCAAGGCGGCCGGTTAAAGCGGTGAAGCGCCCGTCTTTATTGCTATAATCGCGGCAAAACACACCTTTGGTTAACGGCTAGATTACAATCTCATCGCCTAATACGCGCATGCACTTGAATTGCTGGACGTGATCAGGTGTTATGCGCCCGCGAAGGGGTTAACTAGGCGGGACAGACTTGAGATGATGCGTCTCTGGCAGCAGCTGCGCGAGACAATCGCGCGTATTTTTCCAGAACGGCAGATCTATCACCGCACCGAGGGGCGGGTTTCATATATCTCCATCGGCACGAAGCTTCAGCTTGCCGCCGCGGCAAGCGTGCTCATCGTGGCGATGTGGCTTCTATATGGAACCGCATCGGTCTTTCTGAGGGGTTATGTGATCAGCGCGCATGATCGCGCGAACGCCTACAAGGTGGCTCACTATGAACGGCTTCTGCAGGAAGCGCGTTCGCGTGAAGTTTCAGCGCGCAATCTGCTGCAAACCCGCACAGTCGAGTTTCAACAGCTGGCGGCCAATCTGGAGCGCCGTCACTCCACGCTGAAACAGCTCCTGGATCACACCAGCGAAACCGCGATCGCGGACGCCAATAGCGGACGGGTCATGATGGCTTCCGTCGCGGGCGACGCGACGCCGCGCCAGTCGCGCGTGCTTTCGGAAGCCGGCGAGGCGCCCGCGCGCGACTTTGCCTCCAATGGCGTCAATGCGCGCCTGACCGCTTTGGAAGCCGAACAGGACCGCCTGATGGCGGTGGCCGAGACCAAGGCTGAAGCCCGCATTGAAACCGTGCGCGAAGCTGTGCGCCTGACCGGCCTGCGCCTGTCGGACCTCAATGGCGGCGAAGAACTGGAACTGGGCGGGCCTTATATTGAAATGGCCAATGAGGGCCTCTTCGGCTCAACAGACTCCATGTTCAATGACCGCGTGGCGCGTGTTGCCGCGCGCATTGCCGAAGCGGAAGAGATGGAGCTGACGCTCGCCTCCGCCCCGATCGGCAATCCGGTGGGCGCAAAGACGCGCCGGACCAGCAGTTTCGGCTCCCGCGTTGATCCGTTCACCCGTCACGCGGCGTATCACACCGGCCTGGACATGGCCGCGTATTACCGCGCGCCGGTCGTTTCCACCGCGGCGGGCACGGTCAGTTTCGCCGGATGGAAAGGCGGATATGGCCGCGTCGTGGAAGTGGATCACGGCCACGGCTTCAAGACTCGTTATGCTCACCTGTCGCAAATCACGGTTAAAAAGGGCGCGAAAGTCGTCACCGGCGACTCGATCGGCCTGATGGGATCAACTGGCAGAAGTTCGGGCACCCACCTCCATTATGAGGTATGGTTCAAGGGCAAGGTCTACGATCCGAGCAAGTTCCTGAAAGCGGGTGAGTATGTTCAGCAAAGCTAAAGACAAAGACGAGGAATTCGAAATGGACGCCGTCACGAGCGCAGCCCCCCAGCAACGCCGCAGCGCGAAATCCGTGGGTCCGTCCATTCTGGGCCCTGACATCGCGATCAATGGCTCAATTCAATCAGAAGGCGAAATTCAACTGGACGGCGCCGTCGAGGGCGATGTCCGCGCCGGTTCGCTGACCGTTGGCGAACACGCCGCCGTGAAAGGCGAAGTTGAAGCCGAGACCGCCCTGATCCGCGGCCATGTGTCCGGCAGCGTCCGCGCGCGCCATGTACAACTGGCTTCCACCGCGCGCATCGAAGGCGACATCATTCATTCGACGCTGGCGATCGAAAGCGGCGCCTATTTCGAAGGCAATTGCCGCCGCGCCGAAGACCCGATTGGCGGCAAGGCCGGCAAGCCCGCCGCCTCGCAATCCCAGTCTTCGTCCTCGGCTTCGCCGTCATCGTCTAACGGCGCGTCGCAGCAGCAGCCGCGCCCGGCGAATGCGCCGTCCAGCAGCTCCGGATCTTCCAGTTCTTCCTCGCAGGAAGGCCTGAAAACGGGCAGCTAAGAAGCGACAGAAAATAAAATTTCTGAAGGACGGGGGTCGCGGTTACGCGGCCCCCGTTTCTTCTTCGGTGTCCTTGGCCACCCGCTCGGCCAGAGAGGCGGCCATGAACTCGTCCAGGCCGCCATCCAGAACTTTTTGCGTGTCGGATGTTTCCACGCCCGTCCGCAGATCCTTCACCATCTGATAAGGCTGCAGAACATAAGAGCGGATCTGCCGGCCCCAGCCGATCTCCGTCTTGGACGCAGCCTCGGCTTCGGCCTCTTCCTCGCGCTTCTGCAATTCCAGTTCGTAGAGCCGGGCGCGCAGCATATCCCACGCCGTTGCGCGGTTCTTGTGCTGTGACCGGTCATTCTGGCACTGCACAACGATGCCTGTCGGGGTATGGGTCAGACGAACCGCGGAATCGGTCTTGTTGACGTGCTGTCCGCCCGCGCCTGACGCGCGATAGGTGTCCGTGCGGACATCCTTGTCTTCAATTTCGATCTCGATCGTTTCGTCGATTTTTGGATAGATCCAGACACTGGCGAAACTGGTGTGCCGCCGGGCGCTGGAATCGAAGGGCGAAATCCGCACCAGCCGATGCACCCCGGATTCGGTCTTTAGCCAGCCATAGGCGTTCTCGCCCTTGACCAGTACGGTCGCAGACTTGATTCCCGCCTCCTCGCCGGAATTTTCCTCAATCAGTTCGGTTGAGAACCCGCGCGACTGGGCCCAGCGCAAATACATGCGCAGCAACATGTTCGCCCAGTCCTGGCTTTCCGTGCCGCCGGCGCCCGCATGAATTTCCACAAAGGCGTTATTGGCGTCAGCCTCGCCGGACAGCAGCGCCTCCAGCTCCGCGTCGGCGGCGCGTTTGGAGAGTTTCGCCAGCGCCTCCGCCGCCTCGTCCAGCATGTCGGAATCGCCTTCGGCGTCCGCCAGTTCTGCAATTTCCAGAGTGGCTTCCAGCTCTTCCGAAATGCTGCGGACCGCACTGACCGCGGAATCCAGCCGGTTGCGCTCGCGCATCAGCTTCTGGGCTTCGTCCGGCTTGTTCCAGATATCAGGGTCTTCGGACCGGGCGTTCAGCTCGTCCAATTGGCGCAGGGATTTCTCCCAGTCAAAGACGCCTCCTCAGCAGTTCAACCGACTGCTGGATTTCTTCAGATGCGGATTCGATATCGGCGCGCACGAACGACGCTCCCTTACTGCATGAAATACGGGATGATCAGCTTGTTATCTGGTTACGCAACGGCTCCGGCGCGTCAATAGACGCCGCCCAGCGTATCCTCGGATTCGTCGTCTTCCGACTCTTCCTCATCCGCGCCGATAACCCCGTCCACCGCGACCGAGGACTGCCCGTCCGCCCCGGCAATGCCGATGCCGGAGGATCCGAAATCGTTCATGCCCGGCAGGCGGATATTGCTGCGTGTCGCCTGACGCTGACGCGGTTCCGTGCCCGGTTTGAAGGGCTCCAGAATAGATCCCGGCGCATTGAAAGCCATGCGGGCGCCGCTGCGCGGGTTAATCGGCACCAGACGCGCGCCGGAGGGCACGCGGAACGGAACGCTGGTTTCCCCTTTCAGCGCCTCGGCCATGAAGTCCGCAAAGATCGGCGCGGCGACAACGCCGCCCGCCTCGCCATAGCCCAGCGTCTGCGGCTGATCGAAGCCAACATAGACGCCAGCGACCAGGTCCGGCGCGAAGCCGACAAACCAGGCGTCCTTGAAATCATTGGTCGTGCCCGTCTTGCCGGCCAGGGTGAAGTCCACCTTCGCGCCGACCGCCCGCGCCGCCGTGCCGCGCTCCACCACGCCTTCCAGCATGGAGGTGATCTGATAGGCCACAACCGGGTCGATCACCTGCTCACGCGGGTCCAGCAATTCCGGTTCGTCCTGTCCGTCCCATTCCTGCGCCTCACAGCCCTCGCAGACGCGCGGATCGTGACGGTAAATGGTGTTTCCGTAGCGATCCTGAATCCGGTCGATCACGGTCGGGACAACTTTCTGTCCGCCATTGGCGAACACGCCGTAAGCGCCAATCATGCGCCAGAGCGTCGTCTCCCCCGCGCCCAGCGAGATCGCCAGCGTGGGGACATATTGCCCCTCATCCGCCACACCGAAATTCTCCGCGTACCGGACAATCGGATCCATGCTGACCTTGTTGGCCAGACGCACGGTCATCTGGTTCCGCGACATCTCGATGCCGCGCCGGAGCGTGCTGGGGCCGTAGGAGCGGCCGGAATAGTTGGACGGCCGGTAGATTTTCCCGTCGCCCCCGCGCGCCACGAATGGCGCGTCCAGCACCACTGTCGAGGGGGTGAAGCCATTATCCAGCGCCGTCGCATAGACGATCGGCTTGAAGGATGATCCGGGCTGGCGGGAGGCCTGTGTCGCCCGATTGAACTCGTTATGGGCGAAACTGAACCCGCCCACGAGAGCGCGCACCCGTCCAGTATGCGGGTCCATCGCCATAAAGGCGCCGTTCACCTCCGGCACCTGTTGCAGGGCGTAGCTGTCCCCTTCCTCCATCGGCGCGACATAAATCACGTCGCCGGCGGAAACGATGTCGCTCATGTTTGATGGCGCAGCGCCGACGCGGGCGTTGTCGCGCGCCGGGCGCGCCCAGCGGGAGGCCTCGAAGTCCAGGCTGCCGGTCGAACCGTCAACAAAGCCGATTTCCGCGCTGCGGCTTTCCACGCCGAGCACCACCGCGGCGACCCAGTCGCCCAGATCCGGCAGCGCCTCGACCTCCGGCAGGGCCTCGCGCCAGTCGACAGCGTCAAGATCCAGCGTCGCGAACGCGCCGCGATAGCCATGCCGGCGGTCATAGGAAATAAGCCCCTTGCGCAGGGCGTCCCGCGCGGCGCGCTGCAGGTCCATATTCAGGGTCGTACGAACCGAAAGACCGCCATCATAAAGACGGTCTTCGTCATACATGCTGATCAGGGAGCGGCGCACTTCCTCCGCGAAATACTGCGCGTCGTCGTCAATGACGCCAAAGCGGCCCGGCGCGACCTCAAGCGGTTCCTTCTTCGCCGTCTGCGCTTCGGAGCGGCTGACATAATTATTCGCGCGCATGCGGTCGATCACCCAGTTCCGGCGGGCAATCGCGCGTTCGGTGTGGCGCTGCGGATGATAATTGCTGGGGGCCTTGGGCAACGCCGCCAGATAGGCGGTTTCGGCCAGCGTCAATTCGTCCAGCGGCTTGCCGTAATAGTTCAGCGCCGCCGCGGCCACGCCATAGGACCGGTTCCCCAGATAAATCTCGTTCAGGTAAAGCTCTAGGATCTTGTCCTTGCCGAAGGCGCGCTCCATGCGCCGGGCCAGAACCATCTCGCGCACCTTGCGGGATACCCGCTGGTCATTGGTCAGCAGGAAGTTCTTGGCGACCTGTTGTGTGATCGTGGACGCGCCCTCAAGCCGGTCGTCGTCCATGACGTTTTGCACGTTCGCCATCGCGGCGCGGATGATGCCGGCATAGTCCAGCCCGCCATGGCGGTAGAAATTCTTGTCCTCGGCGGAAATGAACGCCTCGATCACTTTCGGCGGCACCGCGTCGATGGGAACGAAGGCGCGATGTTCGCGCGCATATTCGGCGATCAGCGTACCGTCGGCGGCGTGCACGCGGCTCATCACCGGGGGCTCGTAATCGGCCAGCTGCGCATAGTCGGGCAGATCGTCCGTAACCCGGATCACATAGATCCCGGCCGCGGCCAGCACCACCAGTCCCAGGACGACCGCGGCAATCCCGCCGATCAAACCGATGCGCAAAAGAATTTTCGTTACGCCCATATCCCGCTCCGCAAGCGCATGTCGCCGCATTTTGAGGCGATAATAAGGAGTCGGGCGGTCAATTGATACGTCTGGCGGTCAGTTACAGACAGCCAAAATCAACGGGCGGCGAAGAGTCTTTCGCGCTGTTCGAAATAGTCGTCGATCGCGCTGGCGACTGTCCGGGCCAGCCCTTCGCGATAGGACGGAGTGCTGAGATTGGCTTCATCGCCGCGATTGGACATGAAGCCCATTTCCAGCAGCACCGCCGGCACGTCAGGAGCCAATAGAACGTACAAATTCGCTTCCCGGTGCGTATTGCGCAGAACCGGGCCGGCTTCAGGCAGCCTTCCGGTCAGAATTTCGGCGAATGCGGCCGACTGGTTCTTCGTCTCACGCTGGGCCAGGTCCACAAGAATGCCGCTGACATCGGGATCGCGCCCGGCCAGCGTGACGTCCATGACCCAGTTATTATCCAGCACTTTCTGCTTGGCGCGCGCGGTGCCGCGTTTGGAAAGCGTATAGACCGACGCTCCGCGGACGTCCGGCTTGCCGATCGAATCGGCGTGCAGGGAGATAAACAGGTCTGCGCCCCCCTCACGGGCCACCTGAACGCGAAGATCATGGTCCAGATAGATATCGGTGGAGCGGGTGAGGATCACCTCGTAATCGCCCAGCGCCTCGAGCGCCTCTTTCAGGGCCAGCGATGCGGCGAAATTGACGTCTTTCTCGCGCTTTCCGGTAATGCCGATCGCGCCGGGGTCCTTGCCGCCGTGCCCGGCGTCCACAACAATCCGGCGGGTGGAAGATTCCCGGAACACCGCGTTCTGCGCGATTTCCCCGCGGCTGCCCTGCGCAACCTCGCCGTCTTCGGGGAAGCCCGCCGCTTCAGCAAAAACCTGAAAATTGGTCTGGCGCAGATCGAACACCAGGCGATGTGATCCGCCCGCAGCGGCCGGCGCCATGTAGAAATGCTGCTCCACGGTCAGTGGCTGATCCAGATCGAAGACGACCCGGGACGTGTCGGCGGTGTAGTGACCAAAGCGCGCCTGCCGAATCGGACCGTGGCCGGCAATGCGCAACTGGTTTTCACCAATCTGTTGCGCCGGCCCCGCCCATTTTACATGCGGCAGGTCCACGACAACCCGCATCCCCTGCTCGGCCAGTGTGAAAATGCTGTAGTCCAGCGCAGAGTCCGATTCGATGACGATCCGCGTATAGCCGTCGAAGTCGCCATAACGGATATCGGTGATCTGGCCTGCGCTGGCGCCGGTTGCCGCCAGCAGGCAGAACATCAGCGCGGCAAGGCATTTTTTGGCCGTTGGCATCATTTGCAGCACGAACCCGGATCTTCAGAAGCATGAAACGCCAGAGTTTATACCCATATGCTGAACGCGAGGTTGATGAACTCCAACAGACGCGCAGCTTTGCATTTCTGTGAATTTGATGCAGATTGCGACGTGTGAGGGAGCTTTTCAACGGCGTCGCGTCGAGCCGGTCTACCTGACCAGACGCCCGTCTTTGACCTCCTCGCCAGAGATACCGGCTCTTGGCTCTGATGAGCGCCGCATGCCTATTCGCGCGCCCAGAGTTTTCAAGAGCTTCTCGCACCGGCTGCAGTCCGCTGCGGTCAGACTTTAGGAATCACTCATGCGCCCCGCCGCTTTGAACATCGAAATGCTTAATCGCAGGGATGCTCCCGGCCCGGGCGCGATTGCACACCGTTCGCCCGCGCTTGTTAGACCGAGCGCCGGCGGACCAGGAGATCCGCTACATGGCCAAGAAAATGCTGATCGACGCAGCGCACCCGGAGGAAACCCGGGTCGCAGTGTCGGATGGGAACCGCCTCGAGGAATTTGACTACGAATCGGACGCTAAACGACAACTTCGCGGAAATATCTATCTCGCCAAGGTGACGAGGGTTGAACCCTCGCTGCAGGCGGCGTTTGTCGATTATGGCGGAAACCGGCACGGCTTCCTCGCCTTCAACGAAATTCACCCCGATTACTACCAGATCCCCTACGAGGATCGGCAGAAACTGATCGAGGAAGAGGCCGCCGACAACGACGAGCCCGATGAGGTCGACGCCGCCGCGTCCGAGGACGCCGAGGACGACGACGAGGAAATCGTCGAAGAGCAGCTTGAGCGCCGCCGCAAGCGCGCCATGCGCCGCTACAAGATCCAGGAAGTCATCAAGCGCCGTCAGATCATGCTGGTGCAGGTGGTCAAGGAAGAGCGCGGCAATAAAGGCGCGGCGCTGACGACCTATCTGTCGCTGGCCGGGCGCTATTGCGTGCTGATGCCCAATACCAGCCGCGGCGGCGGGATTTCCCGCAAGATCGCCAGCGCGACGGACCGCAAGCGCCTGAAAGGCATCATTTCCGACCTCAACGTGCCGAACGGCATGGGCCTGATCATCCGCACAGCCGGCGCCAAGCGCACCAAGGCGGAGATCAAGCGCGACTATGACTATCTGTTGCGGCTGTGGGAAAAAATCCGCGAACAGACACTGAAGTCCACCGCGCCTGTGCTGGTTCACGAGGAAGGCAATCTCGTGAAGCGCTCCATCCGCGACCTCTATGACAAGGATATCGAGGATGTTCTGGTCGAGGGCGACGAGGCCTATAAGCAGGCCAAGGATTTCATGCGCGTGCTGATGCCTTCTCACGCCAAGAAGGTTCAGCCCTATCGCGACAAGATTCCGCTGTTCCAGCGTCACCAGATGGAGACGCAGATCGACCAGATCTATAATCCGGTCGTCCAGCTGAAATCGGGCGGATACCTGGTCATCAACACGACCGAGGCGCTGGTCGCCGTCGACGTGAACTCTGGCCGCGCCACCAAGGAGCGGAATATCGAGGCGACGGCGCTCAAGACCAATCTGGAAGCGGCCGAAGAGGCCTGCCGCCAGATGCGGATGCGCGACCTCGCCGGCCTCATCGTGATCGACTTCATCGATATGGAGGAGAACAAGAACAACCGGGCCGTCGAGAAACGCCTCAAGGACGCGCTGAAAGCCGACCGCGCCCGCGTGCAGGTGGGACGAATCTCGCAATTCGGCCTGCTGGAAATGTCACGCCAGCGCCGCAGAGCCAGCCTTCTGGAAGGCTCCACCCGCGCCTGCCCGACCTGTAACGGGCTGGGCTTCACCCGCTCGATCCGGTCCGCCGCGCTGCACGCTCTGCGTCAGCTGGAGGAAGAGGCCGTGCGCGAACGCTCGCGCCGGGTCCGGGTCAGCGCGCCGTCCGAAGTCGCCATGTATCTGCTGAACGAGAAGCGCAATCAGCTTCAGGCGCTGGAAGATCGCTTCGGCATGAGCGTCGTCATTGAGGTCGATCCATCCCTCACCCCGCCCGAGATGAATATCGAACAGCTTGAAGAGCTGACGGCGAAGGAGAAGGCGGAAGTCGGTCAGGCGCGCGTACAGGCTGAAAAAGCCATCGAGGCGGAAGCGCCCGATCCTGAAATCGCCGATGAAGACGAGCCGGAAGTGCAGGAAGAACAGGAAGAGCAGAGCGACAAGCCGCGCCGCAAGCGCCGCCGTCGCGGCGGACGCGGCGGATCATCCTCTTCCGGTGATTCATCCAGACAGTCTGATGCAGCCAATGACGCGCCGAAATCGGATGACGAATGTTCCGAAGAGGATTCCGACGAGTCGGATGCATCTTCGGATGATTCCGGTGAAGATAAATCGGACAAGCCCAAGCGCCGCCGCCGTCGCGGACGCCGGGGCGGACGCGGCCGCCGGGGCGGTTCGAACCAGAATTCCGAGCAATCCGGAGAGGATGGCGCGCAGAAGGACGACGAAAAGTCCGAAGAGATCGCGGCCCGGAAGTCGGACGACGACAAATCGTCCGAACCTGCAAAATCCGACGATGCGGCGCAAAACGAGAAACCCAAACGGCCGCGCCGGAGCCGCGCCAAAAAGACCGAACCGGCGGACAAGCCGAGCGGGCTGGAAATTGTCGAGCCGATTTCAGGGGATGCCCCGGCCGAACCGGTTTCCCCGGAAGAGCTGGGCAAATCCGGCGGGGAACCGCCGGAAGCCGCTGCGACCGAGGCCGAGGTTATAGAC
>NZ_JACESD010000019.1:0-50347 GCF_013911995.1 Euryhalocaulis sp. | reverse complement strand
GTCGGACGGCGCGCCCATCGGGGCGGTGCATGGCTTTACCGGCATGATGATGAAGCTGCTGCGGGAGATGAAGGCGGGCGACGCGCCGACCCATTTCGCGGTGATCTTCGACGCCTCCGAAAAGACCTTCCGGAAGGATCTTTACGCCGACTACAAGGCCAACCGCCCGCCGCCGCCGGAAGACCTGGTCCCGCAATTCCCGCTGATCCGCGACGCGGTAAAGGCGTTCGGACAGCCCTGTATCGAACTGGGCGGCTATGAGGCCGACGACATCATCGCCACCTATGCCCGCCAGGCCGAAGCCGCGGGCGCGAAGGTGACCATCGTCAGTTCCGACAAGGATCTGATGCAGCTCGTCTCCGACAATATCGGGCTCTACGACACCATGAAGGACGCCCGCATCGGCGCCGACGAGGTGGTCAAGAAGTTCGGCGTCGGCCCTGACAAGGTCGTGGAAGTTCAATCGCTGATCGGCGATACCTCGGACAATATTCCGGGCGTGCCGGGCATCGGGGTGAAAACCGCCGCGCAGCTGATCGGCGATTATGGCGATCTGGAAACGCTTCTGGCCCGCGTTGAGGAAATCAAGCAGCCCAAGCGCCGCGAGAGCCTGATCGAGCACGCCGAGGCGGCCCGCATCTCCCACGTTCTGGCGACCCTGAAGACCGATCTGGAGCTGGAACTGACCCTGGACGACCTGTCGGTGAAAGCGCCGGAGCCGGACGCCCTGCTAGACTTCATGGATTTGATGGAGTTCCGCACGCTGCGCCGCCGCGCGGAGGCCGATTTCGCCGCCGACGGCGCCGATATCGAGGTGGCCGACGACCCCGCCGCCGCCGATTTCGAGCCGGACAAGTATGAGTGCGTCACCACGATGGACGCGCTGGAGGGCTGGATAGACCGTTGCCGCGCCGCCGGCGTGATGGGCGTGGACACCGAAACCGACGCGCTGGATTCCGCCGGCGCGGGCCTGTGCGGCGTCTCGCTGGCCGTCGGACCGAACCGGGCCTGCTATATTCCGCTGGCGCATCTGGGCGGGGATCTGGCCGAGGGCGGGGGCAAGGCGCCCGACCAGTTGAAGCTGGAGGACGCGCTGGCCGCGCTTAAACCCCTTCTGGAGGACCCGGAGGTCCTGAAAGTCGGCCAGAACCTGATCTACGACATCGCCGTGCTGCGCCGCTATGGCGTGGAAATCACGCCGTATGACGACACCATGCTGATCTCCTACGCGCAGGAGGGCGGACTGTTCGCGCACGGCATGGACGCCTTGAGCCAGCGCCATCTCGGCCACACGCCGATTCCCTTCAAGGAAGTCTGCGGCACGGGCAAGAACCAGAAGAGTTTTGACCAGATCCAGCTTGAACCGGCGACCAAATACGCCGCCGAAGACGCCGATGTGACCCTGCGCCTGTGGCATGTCCTGAAACCGCAACTGGCCGCCAACGGGGTCACGGCGGTCTATGAGCGGCTGGAACGCCCGCTTCCGCCGATTATCGCGCAGATGGAGCTGCACGGCATCAAGGTGGACCGCAACGCGCTGTCCCGCCTGTCGGGCGATTTCGCCCAGCGCATGGCCGAACACGAGGCGAAAGCGTACGAAATCGCGGGCCGTTCGTTCAATCTCGGCTCCCCCAAACAGATCGGAGAGATCATGTTTGGCGAGCTGGGCCTGCCCGGCGGCAAGAAAACCAAGACCGGCGCGTGGTCCACGGACGCGCAGGTTCTGGAGGACCTGGCCGCCGCAGGCCATGAATTGCCCACCTCGCTGCTGGAATGGCGGCAATATTCCAAGCTGAAATCCACCTATTCGGATGCGCTGGGCGCCGCGATCAACCCGAAAACGGGCCGGGTTCACACCTCTTTCCACCTCGCCTCCACCGCGACGGGGCGCATTTCCTCGTCCGATCCGAACCTCCAGAACATCCCGGTGCGCACGGAAGCCGGCCGGAAAATCCGCGAAGCCTTCGTGCCGGAGGACGGAAACGTGCTGGTTTCCGCCGACTATTCGCAGATCGAGCTGCGGATTCTGGCCCAGATGGCCGGCATCGACGCCCTGAAAACCGCCTTCCGGGAGGGTCAGGACATCCACGCCATGACGGCGTCGGAGATGTTCGGCACGCCCGTCGAGGGCATGGATCCGGTGATCCGGCGGCAGGCCAAGGCGATCAATTTCGGCATCATCTACGGCATTTCCGCCTTCGGTCTGGCCCGGAATCTGGGCATCGGCCGGGGCGAGGCGCAGGATTATATCGACGCCTATTTCGAGAAATTCCCCGGAATCCAGCGCTACATGGACGAGACCAAGGATCTGGCGCGGCGTCAGGGCTTCGTTTCCACCCTGTTTGGGCGGAAGGTTCACATCCAGAACATCAAGGATTCCAACTTCAACAAGCGCGGCGGCGCCGAGCGGCAGGCCATCAACGCCCCCATTCAGGGCACCGCCGCCGACGTCATCCGCCGCGCCATGATCCGTCTTCCGCACGCGATTTCCGCGAAAAAGCTGGACGCGAAAATGCTCCTGCAGGTGCATGACGAACTGGTCTTCGAGGTTCCGGAATCCCAGGCCGACGACCTGATCGCGCTGGCGAAAGACGTCATGGTCAACGCCCCCGAGCCGGTCCTGCGCCTTGATGTCCCGCTGGTCGTGGACGCCGGAAAAGGCATGACCTGGGACGAGGCGCATTGATCTCCGTCCGCCCCGAGACGCCCGCCGATCACGCCGCCATCCGCGCCATCAACGAAGCCGCGTTCGAGCAGCCCGACGAGGCCGATCTGGTCGACAGGCTGCGGGAGAGCGGCGACGTCGTCGCCTCGCTGATCGCGGAGGAAGAGGAAGATGCGATCGGCCATATCCTATTCTCCCGCCTGACGATGAGCGGATCGGGCGACTTCCCGCCTCTGGCCGCCCTCGCCCCGATGGCGGTGGTTCCGGACTGGCAGGGCAAGGAGGCGGGAACCCTGCTGGTCGCCGCCGGCCTTGGCGAATGCCGGGCGCGCGGCGTGGAGGCCGTCATCGTCCTCGGCCACGCCGACTACTATCCCCGCTTCGGCTTCTCCGCCTCCCTCGCCGCCGGCCTCGACGCCCCCTTCTCCGGCGAGTCCTTCATGGCGCTGGAGCTGGAGCCCGGCGCGCTCGCCAGGGCGCAAGGCAAGCTGATCTACCCGGCCGCGTTCGGGCTTTAGTTCGTGCGGCAACCAGTCCCCTCGCCCCCGCGAGGGGGAGAGGGTTTTGAGGCTCCAAATCCACCGGATTTGGCCAGCCGAAAGGGTGAGGGGGCGGGTCTCAGGATAGAGCACGTCCTTCTACGCCTCCCCTCATCCGTCCTTCGGACACCTTCTCCCCTCCATAGGGGAGAAGGGACTCCCTTCATGTATGCCCCCACCGCAAAAACCGGGCTGTTCCGACTCGGTGAAACGTCTAAGGAGACGCTTTGAGGCGAGGAGCGGCCAATGGCGCAGGCGAAAGAGATGACGGCTCTGGAATGGGGGCTGTTGCTGGGGCTGTCGGTCGTCTGGGGCGGGTCGTTCTTCTTTATCGAAGTCGCGGTTCGCGAGCTGCCGCCCTTCACCATTGTCGCCACGCGCCTGATTCTGGCGGCGCTGGCGCTGCATGTCTTTCTGCGCCTGACCGGGCGGCGCATGCCGTCGGATCCGAAAATCTGGGCGGCGTTTGCGGTGATGGGGCTGATGAACAACGCCATTCCGTTCAGTCTTCTGGTCTGGGGGCAGACGCAGATCGCCTCGGGCCTTGCCTCCATCCTCAACGCGACCACGCCGCTTTTCGCCATCGCCGCGGCGCATTTCCTGACCGATGACGAACGCCTGACGCCGCGCCGTCTGGCCGGGGCGTTGCTGGGGCTGGCGGGGGTGGCGGTGCTGATCGGCGGCGACGCCATGCGCGCCCTGCACGCCGATATCTGGGCGCAGATCGCCTGCCTCGGCGCGGCGCTGTCCTATGCGCTGGCGGGCATTTTCGGACGCCGCTTCCGCCGCATGGGCGTCGCGCCCATGGCCACCGCCACCGGGCAGGTTACCATGTCCAGCCTGATCCTGATCCCGCTTGTCCTTGTCCTCGACGCGCCCTGGACCCTGCCCCTGCCGTCAACCGGCGTCATCGCCTGCCTCGCCGCGCTGGGGCTGGTTTCCACGGCGCTGGCCTATGTCTTCTATTTCCGGATTCTCTCCACCGCGGGCGCGACGAACCTGATGCTGGTGACGCTGCTGGTCCCGGTCACCGCAATCCTGCTGGGCGCGGCCTTCCTGAACGAGACGCTGGCCGCGAACCAGCTTGCCGGTCTGGCGCTGATCGCGCTGGGCCTGGCCGCGATTGACGGCCGCCCCGTGCGCATGATCGGCAGCTGGGCGCGGCGGCGAAAGCGGGCCTAGGCGGCGATTTCGCCGAGCATGTCGCGGATTTCGGTCAGGCGCTGCGGGTCGCTCTGGCCCGATTTCATCGCCTCGCGCAGCAGCGCCTGCGCCCGGGCGCTGGCTTCGGCCTGACAGCGGCCCTGCGGCAGCACGTTGCGGGTGGCCAGCCGCAGCAGCGACTCCGCCTTTTCCAGCGCCGGCGCGTCGCGCTTTTCCAGCGCCGCGATCAGCTTGCTGGTCTCCAGTATGCCCATGCCCAGCCGGTCGAGCTGGTCTGTAATCTCGTCGCGATCCTCATCGCAGAAGCCGCTATTGAACGCCTTGCGCTGCAACGCGGTCAGCTGCGCCAGCCGCTCCATCGGCTTGCCGGGGCCGCGCACGAATTCGGCTTCGGTCTGGTGAGAACCGAGGCGGCCGCGAATATAGGCCGCCAGCTTGCGCTTGGTCGGCGCGCCCGCAATGGCGGTTTCCAGCCGCATCAGGCGGTCCAGCGCATCCACGGCGGTGTCGGCGGTGGCCAGCGCCTCCTCGATCACTTCCGGCGCGACCATGCGGCCCGAGCGATAGATGAAGGCCTCCGCCGTGCGCTCCACCGGGAAATCGGCCCCGGCCAGCGCGATCAGGCGGTCGGCCAGCGCGCGGGAGAGTTTCACCTCCCCCCACACATCGTCCGGCTTCAGGCGCACCGGGCGGCAGAGATCGTCCAGAACGCGGCGGGCCAGCGCGGCGCGGGCGCCGGGAAATTCCTTGGCCGCGAAATATTTCGACAGCCGCCGCGCCCCGGCGGTCAGGTTGTCCGGATGGGCGGGCTTGGTCGTGATCACATCAACCAGCGCGTCCAGAATATCGCCCAGATCCTCCGGGTCCTGCGCCAGCGAATCCGCGGCCGCATTGACGCTCAGAAGCTCGGTCAGGAAATCGTCGATGTCCGGGTACAGCGCTTCGGCGACCTCCGGCTCGGTCAGCTGGTCGGCGATGTCCAGAAGCGCGGTCAGCTTTCCGGCCCAGCCCTTCGCGCCCTTGATGCCGCTGGCGATCAGGGCGCAGCGGCGATAGCTGGACGCCTTGACCAGCCTGGCGGCCAGGGCGGCGACTTCGCCGGCGCCGGACACTTTGGGCAGGCGGCCCTGCCGGCCGTCCTCGACCACCCGGCTGAAGGCTTTTTCCGACAGCTCGTTCAGGCGTTTGACGAAATGCTGCACGCTGGAATCATATTCCTGCGCCTGCGCGATGGCGGTTTTCTGGATCGCGTGCTGCACCGTGGTGCCCGCCGATTCCAGCTTTTCGGCCAGGTCCGGCCGGTGCATCAGCTCCAGCGTCAGCACGGTTTCCCGCGCCAGCCATTCCTCCAGAACGCGGGCGATCGTGCGGCGCGAATGCACCGTCCACAGATCCTCGGCCAGAGAGCAGGGCGGCTCGGCCGTGCGTGAATCGCGGCCGGCGTGAACCGATTGTTCGACCTCGCCCAGCGTGAAAACCGTCACCGCGTCAAAGGCGCGGTCGCCCCCGTCATAGGTTTCTTTCTCGACGCGAACCGCGCCTTCGTTATGCTGGGCGTGGAGCTTTTTGGCGGTCTCGATGGCGGTTTCGCGCGAATCGAAGGCCTGATACAGCGCCCAGGCGCCTTTCCGGCGCCGCATCAGATAGACTTCGTAATGAATTTCGCGCTGCCCCACGACGTTTCCGCCCTCCCGACCATATTTCAGCCATGCTGTTTAGGTCGGTTATGCTTGCAAAAGAGTGAAAAACCGCCCCGCCCGCCTCGCTTTAACGGATGATTTGAACCGATGACGAAAATCGCCCTGGTCGACGACGACGAGAACATCCTCACCTCCGTCTCCCTTTTCCTGAAGAATGAGGGATACGACGTCGCCAGTTTTCACGAGGGCGCGTCCGCGCTGGACGCGCTGAAGGATTCGCCGCCCGATCTGGCCATTCTGGACATCAAGATGCCGCGCATGGACGGGCTGGAGCTGCTGCGCAAGCTGCGCCAGAACTCCGACGTTCCGGTGATCTTCCTGACCTCCAAGGATGACGAGTTTGACGAGGCCATCGGCCTCAATCTCGGCGCCGACGACTATATCACCAAGCCGTTCTCCCAACGCCTGCTGGGCGAGCGCATCAAGGCCGTTCTGCGCCGGGTGCGGCCCGGCAATGACGGGCCGGAGGAAGACGGCGGCGACAAGAAGAAGATCGTGCACGGCCGGCTGACGCTGGATCCCAACCGCCACGCCTGCTTCTGGGAGGGTGAACCGATCCGCCTGACGGTCACCGAATTCCTGATCCTGCAGGCGCTGGCCTCGCGGCCCGGATATGTGAAAAGCCGGGACCAGCTGATGGACGCGGCCTATGATGACCAGATCTATGTCGACGACCGCACCATCGATAGCCACATCAAGCGAATCCGCAAAAAATTCCGCACCGTCGACAAGACCTTCGACGCGATCGAAACCCTCTATGGCGTCGGATATCGTTACAAGGATAGCTGACCGCGCGCAGCGGCGGCGCAAGCCGCACCGCCCGGGCCGGCCCCTCGCCTTTTCCGCGCTGACGCGGATGATCCTGCTGTTCAATCTGGCGGGACTGATCATCCTTATCGTCGGCGCCCTCGTCCTGAACGAGATGCGCGAGGGCCTGATCGAGGCGCGCGTCGCCTCCCTGCGCGGTCAGGGGGAGCTGATCGCCAATGTGCTGATCGAGGACGCGACGCGGGGCGAACCCATCGCCCAGCTGGACACCGACGAGGCGCGGCAGGTCCTGACCCAGCTCTATATCCCGGAATTCGCCCGCGTCCGCCTGTTCACCACCGAGGGCGCGCTGGTCGCCGATTCATGGCGGCTGTCCGACCGCGTGCGCGTGCGCGACCTCCCGCCCATTGGCGAGGGCGGCGGGTTCGACCTGGACGCCGGGCGTCTGGAGGAAGCGTTCGAGGGGGCGCTGCGCAGCACGGTCGATCCGCTGCGCGAACGCCGCCTGACCCGCGACCTGACGCTGGAAGAGGAAGCCGCCACCGCCATCGCGCGGGGCGAGGCCGTGGCCGCCGAACGCATCAATGAGGACGGGGAGCGGGTTATCTCCGTTTCCCTGCCGGTGCAGCGCGTGCGCGCGGTTCTGGGCGTGCTGACGCTGGAAGCGACGGATGTCGACGCCATCGTCTCGGCCGAGCGTCGGGCGCTGCTGCCCTTCATCCTGTTCGCCATCGTGGTGACCATCCTCACTTCGCTGCTGCTGACCCTGTTCATCGCCCAGCCGCTGCGCCGTCTGGCCGTCGCCGCCGATCAGGTGCGCCACGCCGGCCCGCGCCGCGCCGCCATCCCGGACCTGTCGCACCGCCGCGACGATATCGGCGATCTCTCGACCTCCCTGAAGGCGATGACCGAGGCGCTCTATGACCGCATCGACGCGATCGAGCGGTTCGCCGCCGATGTCAGCCACGAGATCAAGAATCCCCTGACCTCCATCCGAAGCGCGGTGGAGACCCTGCCCAATACGAAAGACCCGGAATCGCGTGAAAAACTGCTGGCCGTGCTGGTCAGCGATGTCGGGCGGCTGGACCGGCTGATCACCGATATCTCCCGCGCCTCCCGGCTGGACGCGGAGCTGGCGCGCGAACGCGGCGAGCCGGTGGACCTTCAGGCCATGCTGGCCGATATCGCCGATCTCTATGAAGCCGTGCGCAAGGATGGCGAGGCCAGGATCGTGTTCCACCGCGCGGAGGAGGAGTCGGTCTTCGTCACCGCGCTGGAGGGCCTGCTGGGTCAGGTTTTCCGCAACCTGCTGGACAATGCCCGCACCTTCTCTCCCGCAGGCGGGCAGGTGACGATGACGCTGGACGCCCATGCCGCCATGGATGGCGGCCCCGCCGCGAAAGTGACGGTGGAGGACCAGGGGCCGGGCATCCCGCCGGAAAACCTGGAGACCGTGTTCGAGCGATTCTACACAGAGCGCCCGCCCGGCGCGGTGTTCGGCGCCCATTCCGGCCTTGGCCTGTCCATCGCCCGCCAGATCGTGGAAAGCCATGGCGGGATCATCGCCGCGGAAAACATGGAAGACGGCGAAGGCGGCGTGCGCGGCGCCCGATTCACGGTGCTTCTGCCGCTGCACACAGCGCTTTGAACTTTTCCTGACCGATTTAAGAGTCTTAGATGACAATTCCGGTTCTTCGCGGGGGACGTGAATAACGGAACGGTTGGGGGAAACGCGTTTAAAATGATCGGGCTTGTTGTCGTCTCGCATGGCCGTCTGGCCGAGGAGCTTGTCTCCGCTCTGGAGCATGTCGTGGGCGATCAGGACAAGGTCCGCGCCGTGTGTATCGGCGCCGACGACGACATGGAAAAGCGCCGCGACGATATCCGCAGCGCGGCGCAGGCCGTCGATGACGGCGAAGGCGTGATCCTGCTGACCGACATGTTCGGCGGCACCCCGTCCAATTTGTCCATCTCGCTTCTGGACAAGGGCCGCATCGAGGTGGTCGCGGGCGTGAACCTGCCCATGCTGATCAAGCTGTCGGAAGCCCGCCGCACCCAGACCATCGACGAGGCCGCGCAGTCGGCGCAGGAGGCCGGGCGGCGCTATATCGCCGTGGCGTCCCAGGTGCTCGACGGCGGCGATGGCTGAAGCCAGCCAGCGCGTTCAGGTGACCAATGTGCGCGGCCTGCATGCGCGGGCCAGCGCGAAATTCGTGCAACTGGCCGCCGAGTTCCAGTCATCGGTCCATGTCCGCCGCGGCGGCGAAACCGCCCCGGCCGACTCCATCATGGAATTGCTGATGCTTCAGGCCGGGCCGGGCGCGGAGATCGAAATCTCCGCCGACGGCCCCGACGCCCCGGACGCGGTCAAGGTGCTGGCGGCGCTGGTCGAGGCCCGCTTCGGCGAGGACCGCTAGGGGGCCTAGCGGCCGGGCGGGCGATCGATGCCCGTCAGCTCCCGGTTTTCCATGCGCCGCAGATAGCCGCCAATCGGCGCTTCCTCGCTCAGCTCCGAAAACTGGATGACGCCGTCCGCGCCGGCATAGCGCCGGGCGAAGTCTTCCAGCGTGGCGTTGAATTCATCGCGCGTAATGCGGGAGTCGGCGTTAGAATCGAAATCGAAGCGGCCGGGCCGCGCCGTTTCGCTGCCCGAAACCCGTTCGCTCCAGCGCGCGTGCTCGATCAGGCCGATAGCCCCGTCGTCATCGGAATCGATCATGTCGAAGCTGCGCGCCAGCCCGGCGGAAAGCTCGTCCGGCGTAATCTGAAAGTCGTAATTGGCGTCGAAGGTGGCGAACAACAGCGCGGCAGGCCGCATCACCCGTCCGGACTCCAGCTGGTCGGGGCCAATCCTCTGGCTTTCGCGCGGACTTGAGCCGCAGGCGGCCAGCGCAATCGCCGTCACGGCAAGGGCAAACGCGGAAGATCGTGTCATGAAGGCTCCCCGGGGGCTGGTGAATCGCAATCAGCTTGCACGATTATCGGCGTAATTTCCGTCGCCGTCACTGCAAACGCCCCTGCAATCATATAAAGATATCTTTATATGACGGTTGCAGCCCCGCCGCCCCGCCGCTATATCGCAGGGCGTCAGAGTTTGGTCCGGCGGCCTCCCCCGATTTGTTTGTTGCTGCGGACTTCAAAAGAGTTTTTAGCCAATACGAGGATTAACCGCTCCATGGCTCAAGCCAACGATTACGCTGTGAAAGACATCTCCCTGGCCGAATATGGCCGCAAGGAGATTGAAATCGCCGAAACCGAGATGCCGGGCCTGATGGCCACGCGCGAGGAATACGCCTCCAGCCAGCCGCTGAAGGGCGCGCGCATCGCCGGTTCCCTGCACATGACCATTCAGACCGCCGTGCTGATCGAGACGCTGGAAGCGCTCGGCGCGAAGGTTCGCTGGGCGTCCTGCAACATCTACTCCACGCAGGACCACGCCGCCGCGGCCGTCGCCAAGGAAGGCGTTCCGGTTTTCGCCCATAAAGGCGAGACGCTGGAAGAATACTGGGACTTCATGGACAAGATCTTCGACTGGCCGGAAGGCGAGCCGTGCAACATGATTCTGGACGATGGCGGCGACGCCACGATGTATATCCTGCTGGGCGCCAAGGCCGAGGAAGACGAAAGCGTCCTGGGCGAGCCGGGCTCCGAAGAGGAGAAATACCTGCAGGCCCAGATCCGCAAGCGCCTGAAATCCTCCCCGGGCTGGTTCGCGGAAGTGAAGAAGCACATCCAGGGCGTCTCCGAAGAAACCACGACCGGCGTGCTGCGCCTGTACCAGATGGCCAAGCGCGGCGAGCTGCCGTTCCCGGCCATCAACGTCAACGACTCGGTCACCAAGTCGAAGTTCGACAACAAGTATGGCTGTAAGGAATCGCTGGTGGACGGCATCCGCCGCGCCACCGACGTGATGATGGCCGGCAAGGTCGCCTGCGTCGCCGGTTATGGCGATGTCGGCAAAGGCTCCGCCGCCTCGCTGAAAGGCGCCGGCGCCCGCGTGAAGGTCACCGAGATCGACCCGATCTGCGCCCTGCAGGCCGCCATGGACGGCTTCGAGGTCGTGACCATGGAGGAGGCCTGCGAGTCCGCCGACATCTTCGTAACCGCGACCGGCAACAAGGACGTCCTGACCGTCGATCACATGCGCAAGATGAAAGACATGGCGATCGTCGGCAATATTGGCCACTTCGATAACGAAATTCAGGTCGAAGGCCTGAAGAACTTCAAGTGGACCGAGATCAAGCCGCAGGTCGACATGATCGAAAAGCCCGACGGCAAGCGCATCCTGCTGCTGTCGCAGGGCCGCCTGCTGAACCTGGGCAACGCCACCGGCCACCCCAGCTTCGTGATGTCCGCCAGCTTCACCAACCAGGTGCTGGCCCAGATCGAGCTGTTCACCCGGGGCGATGAGTACAAGAACGACGTTTACGTCCTGCCCAAGCATCTGGACGAGAAAGTCGCGGCGCTGCACCTGGGCAAGCTGAACGCCCATCTGACCGAGCTTTCCGACGAACAGGCCGAATATATCGGCGTCGAGAAGAACGGCCCCTACAAGGGCGAGGCTTACCGCTACTAGGATCTCCGCGATCCATAGCCTTTGAAAAGGGCGGCCTTCACGGGCCGCCCTTTTTTATTCTGCTTGACGCTGCACCGCAGCGATCTATATTTAACCACAGGGTTATTTATCAATTCAATCAAGGGGAAACATGACCGACGACCGTCTCAGCCTGACCTTTTCGGCCCTGGCCGATCCCACGCGCCGCGCCATTCTTGCGCGGCTTGCGACGGGCGAGACTTCGGTTACCGAGCTGGCCGAACCGTTCGAGATGAGCCTGCCCGCCGTTTCCAAGCATCTGAAAGTGCTTGAGCGCGCCGGCCTGATCGAGCGCGGCCGCGAAGCGCAATGGCGCCCCTGCCGCCTTCAGGCCGCCCCGCTAAAGGATGTCGATAGCTGGCTCGCCCGCTATCGGCGTTTTTGGGAGGAAAGCTTCGACCGGCTCGACGCCTATCTGAAAAACACAAAAGACGCGGAAAATGACTCCAAGGATAATTGAAAGCGCGCTCTGCCTGATCCTGCTGGCCGCCTGCTCCAACGAAAAAGACGTCTTCGCGCAGAATGCTCCCGAGGCCGCCGAACCCGGCATGACGACCGGCATGGCGGCGCTGCAGAGCGATGCGCCGGCGGGCGAGTACAAGCTGGACAAGGCGCACGCCAGCCTGGTGTTCACGGTCAGCCATCTGGGCCTGTCCGATTACACGGCCCGCTTCACGGGGTGGGACGCCATTCTGCAATTCGACCCGGACAACCCGGAAACCATGCAGGTCCGCGCCGAAATTGATCCGCGTTCTCTGGAAACCCATTATCCGGGGGACGATCTGGACTTTAACGCCACCATCGCCGGGGAAGACTGGCTGGACGCGGACGCGTTCCCGCAAATGCGGTTTCAGTCCACCGGCGTCGAGCAAACCGGCCCGGCCGCGGCGACCCTGACGGGCGATCTGACCCTGCACGGCGTTACGCAACCCGTGACGATGGATGTGGAATTCAACGGCGGCTATGCCGGCAATGCGATGGATCCGGCCGGGTCGCGCATCGGCTTCTCGGCCCATGGCGCTCTGAAGCGTTCCGATTTCGGGATCAGTCTTGGCGTACCGGAGCCAGGCTCCAGCATGGGCGTCAGCGACAGGGTGATGTTCGAGATCGAGGCGGAGTTCACGCGCGACGCGCAATAAGGCTGGCCAAGGGCAACCCTATTTCACGACAGGACGCGGCGCTGGTTTGTTAATCGGCGGCACGGTCACCGTAACCGCGCTGCCCGGCCGCAATGCGCGCTGCGGTGCAAATCCGACTCCGCCGCAACCGGGACAATCGGTATTGTCCTTGCCGGCGGCGACGCCGTGACCGTGACATTGTTCACAAACAAGCAGCATTTAAGCCCTCCTCCCCCAAATGAGCGGGCCATTGACGGCAAGTCTCAACATACGCCCCTTTGCGGCGATCCGCGATAACAGAGATCAATTTTCCGGAACCGCTCATTCATTACGCACGCCCGTATTCGGTTGATGCATGTTAAGTGATTGGATGGGCTAAAAGCGGTGATACTGCGCAAAATTATTTCCGCTGCTAACTCAGGTTATGGGCGGATCGCGCGAGCCGTCCCACAAGACCGGAATGAATTCGCCCAGTTCATTCGACACCGGCGTCCTCGTCCGGCGTTTATCTTCCTATTCGCCTCTTTCGGACGCCGACGTCGCCGCGCTGAAGCGCGCCGACCGGTCTCCGGTCGGCTATTCCCGGCAGGATGATATAATCCGTCCGGGTGACGCTCCGCCTTTGCTTTTCATAGAAAGCGGATGGGCGCTGCGCTACCTGCCGATGACTGACGGGGACCAGCAGGTCGTGCAGGTTCTGCTGCCCGGCGACATCGTGGACCGCGCGGCCTTCCTGCCCGGCGCCCGCACGATCACCGCGGTCAAATGCGCCACGGATATCCGCGCCTGCGCCCTGTGCCCCCGCGCCATGCATGAGGCCGTCTCCGAACGGCCCAATGTCGCCAGGGCGCTATGGCTGGGCGTGATGCTGGACGAGAACCGCCTGCTGGAGCACGTCGCGCGGCTGGGCCGGCGTTCATCGGCGGAGGCGCTGGCGCATCTGCTGCTGGAGCTGCGCCATCTTCACAAGCGGATCGGCGCGATGGAGGGGGAGACCCTGACCGTGCCGCTGGCCCAGCCCGATATCGGCGACCTGCTGGGCATTACGCCGGTTCATGTCTCGCGCACGATCTCGTCCCTGCGCCATGCCGGCCTGATCGAGATGGACCGGCCGACATTGCGCTTCTTGGACGTAAAACGGATGAGCCTGTTTTGCGGTTTCGACCCGGCCTATCTGGAGGCCGGGCCTGGCCCCGCCTAGCCCTTCGCCCGCTCGATCGCTTCGACAATCAGGGCTTTGGCGCGCGCCGCGTCGTCCCAGCCGTGGCACTTCACCCATTTTCCTTCTTCCAGATCCTTGTAGTGCTCGAAGAAGTGCTCGATCTGGCGGGTGACCATGGGGGCCAGGTCCGTGTGCTCTTTCACGCGGTCATAATAGGGGGAGATATGACTGGCCGGCACGGCGATGATCTTCTCGTCCATCCCCGCCTCGTCCTCCATCAGCATCACGCCGACCGGGCGGCAGGCCAGAACGGCGCCGGGCATGATGCCGCGCTGATTGGCGATCAGGATGTCCACCGGGTCCCCGTCTTCGGACAGCGTATGCGGGATGAAGCCGTAATTCCCCGGATAGCGCATGGAGGTGTACAGGAAGCGGTCCACCATCATGGTGCCCGCCGCCTTGTCCATCTCGTACTTGACCGGCTCGCCGCCCACCGGAACCTCGATGATGGCGTTGACCTCTTCCGGCGGATTCTTGCCGATGGAAATGGCGTCTATGCGCATGACGCGTCTCCCTTGAATGTAATCTAAATCAGGCGGCCTTGGTTTTCTCGGCGCGTTTGCGTTCGTGCGGGTCCAGGTGGACCTTGCGCAGGCGGACCGATTCCGGGGTCACCTCGACCAGCTCGGTGTCCTCGATATAGGCCAGCGCCTTTTCCAGCGTCATGCGGATCGGCGGGGTCAGCGTGACCGCGTCGTCCTTGCCGGAGGCGCGCACGTTCGTCAGCTTCTTGCCCTTGAGGACATTGACCTCAAGATCGTTGCCGCGCGTGTGTTCGCCGATGATCATGCCTTCATAGACCTTGTCGCCCGGCTTGATCATCATCGGGCCGCGATCTTCCAGATTGAACAGCGCGTAGGCCACCGCCTCGCCCTGCGCCATAGAGATCAGAACGCCCGTGCGGCGGCCCTGGATCTCGCCCTTGTGGGCGTCATATTTCAGGAAGACGCGGTTCATGATGGCCGTGCCGCGCGTATCGGACAGCAGCTCGCCCTGATAGCCGATCAGCCCGCGCGTCGGCGCGTGGAAGACCAGGCGCTGGCGACCGCCGCCGGAGGGGACCATCTCGATCAGGTCCGCCTTGCGCTCGGACAGCTTCTGCACCACCGCGCCGGAATGCTCCTCATCGACGTCGATGACGACTTCCTCGATCGGCTCCAGCAGCGCGCCGCTCTCGTCCTTCTTCACCACGACCTTGGGGCGCGAAACGCCCAGCTCGAAGCCCTCGCGGCGCATCGTCTCGATCAGCACGGCCAGTTGCAGCTCGCCCCGGCCGGCGACCTCGAACGCGTCCTTCTCGCCGGTCTCGGTGACTTCCAGCGCCACATTGCCCTCCGCCTCGCGGAACAGGCGGTCGCGGATCATGCGGGAGGTGACCTTCTTGCCCTCCGTGCCCGCCAGCGGCGAGTCGTTCACGCGGAACGTCATGGCCAGCGTCGGCGGGTCGATGGGGTCAGCGGCAATGGGCGTTTCGACGGTGGTGTCGGCCAGCGTGTCGGCGACCGTCGCCTCGTTCAGGCCGGCAATGGCGACAATGTCGCCCGCGCGCGCCTCGTCCACCGGCGTGCGCTCCAGTCCGCGGAAAGCCAGAACCTTGGAAACGCGCCCGCGCTCCACCACCCGACCGTCGCGCGCCAGCGCATTGACGTTCATGTTCGGCTTCACCGTGCCGGACGCAATGCGCCCGGTCAGGATGCGGCCCAGATACGGGTCGGCCTCGATGGTCGTGGCCAGCATCCGGAACGGTCCGTCCTCGGTCTTGGGCTCGGAGACATGCTCGACGATCTTCTCGAACAGCGGCGAGACATCGTCCTGTGGCCCGTCCGGCGCATCGGCCATCCAGCCCTGTTTGGCCGAACCATAGAGAATCGGGAAATCCAGCTGGTCCTCGTCCGCGCCCAGCGCGGCGAACAGGTCGAACACCTCGTCCACCACGGCGTCGGGACGCGCCTCGTCCTTGTCGATCTTGTTCAGCGCCACGATGGGGCGCAGGCCCACTTTCAGCGCCTTGGACAGCACGAACTTGGTCTGCGGCATCGGCCCTTCGGCCGCGTCGACCAGCAGCACCGCGCCGTCCACCATGGAGAGGATGCGCTCCACTTCCCCGCCGAAATCGGCGTGGCCGGGCGTATCCACGATGTTCAGGCGAACATCGTTCCAGGCGACAGAGGTAACCTTGGCGAGGATCGTGATGCCGCGCTCGCGCTCCAGCGCGTTGCGATCCATCGCGCGTTCATCGACGCGCTGATTGTCGCGAAACGCGCCGGACTGGCGCAGCAGTTCGTCCACCAGGGTGGTTTTCCCGTGGTCGACGTGGGCGATAATAGCGATATTTCTCAAAGACCGGCTCATGGGGCGCGCATATAGGGGTATTGCACTGCAATAGAAAGCCGCGTCCGCTGTTGGCGCGGTCGCTGCCCTGATTGTGCTTGCTTCTATTTAGTCATTTCACTAAATAATGCAGGCTATGAATTCGGTCTTCAAAGCGTTGTCCCATCCGGTCCGCCGCGCCGTGTTGCGCATGTTGCGGGACGGGCCGTGCACGGCGGGGGAGCTGGCCGGGGCGTTCGACGTGTCCAAGCCGACCATGTCCGGCCATTTCACCGTGCTGAAGGATGCCGGGCTGATCATGGCCGAGCGCGAAGGCACCACCATTCATTACCGCCTCAACACCTCGGTCGCGGAAGACGCGGCCGCCCTGCTGCTGGACCTGGCCGGCGGCGGGAAAGACGGAGACACAACATGATCCGCACAGGCCTGATTTTCACCGCCATATTCTTCGCCGCCGCCACGGCGCTTTCGGTCCTCGGCTGGATGCAAGCCCCGGCGGGCGAACCCCTACCCGTGCATTTCGGTCCCGACGGACAGCCCGACCGCTATGGCGGGAAATGGGAGGCGTTCGCCATCATCCCGCCGATCATTCTGGGCATCGGCCTCATCTGCGCCGTGCTTCCGCGTATCGATCCGCGCGGAAAGAACCTGCAACGCTCCGCCACGCCCTATCTGATCAGCTGGATCGGCGGCATGGCCGTGGCGACGCTGGCGCAGGCGGCGATCACCTTTTCCATTCTTTACGGCCTGGACCCGTCCGGCGGCCCGGTCATGATCCGGGGCATCCTGCTGGCCACCGCGCTTCTTTTCCTGCTGCTGGGCAATGTCCTGCCCAAGGCGCGGCCAAACTTCTTTCTTGGCGTGCGCACGCCCTGGACCCTGACCAGCGATCTGAGCTGGCAGAAGACCCACCGCCTGATCGGCCGCCTGTGGGTGGCGGTGGGCCTGGTCGGCGTTCCGCTGGCCGTGTTCGCCCCCGTGCAGACGGCGCTCTGGCTGATTGTCGGCGGCTCTGTCGGCGCGGCGATCATCGCGGTCGTCTATTCCTTCCTCGTCTGGCGGGGCGCGCCAGACCGCAATCCGGGGCCGCAGCCGGAATAGAGCAAGGTCGCAGACTTGAGTGAAATAGTGTAAGTAAGTGTATGGCTTACGCGCTTCAATCGACTCAAAATCTCTGGCGCTTCTCCAAGACCTCCGCCTCGCTTATCGGTGGAGCAATAATCGCGGCGGTGCTTTTTGTTTTCATGTCTTCTCTTGTGAGGCACGCAAATATTTTAGAGGAATCGAGGTTCCCGCCGAGGCTCGAGTTCAAAAGGGAGGATCAGCCGACATTAAGATATTCAATCTATCCTCCGCCACAAATTGAAATGATCATCGACGACCGTATGCTTGATATTCCAGTCAGGCCGCCACTGTCGGAAGTCAAAGTTCAACCCCCGTCCAATTTCCCAATTTGGATTCCTCAATTCTCGCCTGCTGACCTCATAGAGGAACTCGCGTTCGAGGGTGTGAGTTTTCCGCTTCACCGATCTCATGAAAGATGGGGGACTAAACCCGAATATCCGACCCTTGCGATCCAGCAAGGCATCGAAGGCGTGGTTATTCTTTCATTCCGGACCGACGCTTCTGGAAAGCCCGTCGACATAGCAACTGTCAGCGCCTCACATTCAAGTCTTGAGCAGGCTGCGCTGAACGCTCTAGAACAATGGCGCTTTGACCCTGAAATGCATGACGAAGGCTTGGTTACGCAGCGTTTTGAATTTCGCCTGCACGACTGACAGACCTTTAGACATCTGAGAGTGCAATCTATGGTTCGCGCGGGCGTTAGTCTGGCTACAGCATTAATTCTCTCCGCCTGCGCCGTCGCGCCCATCGGCCCGAGGGGCGATTTCGTCCCGCGCAGCGACTATCCGCACCCCCTGCGCACCCAGTCCTATGCCGAGCCCGGCCAGTGCCGCGGCGGCTCCAAGCTCTCCGCCGTCGAAACGCCCAAGCCGGACTATCCGCGCCGCGCCTGGAAACACGGCGTGCAGGGCTGGGTGATCGTGGAGCTGGATGTCGGGCTGGACGGACGGACGGAGAATGTCGCCGTCCTGCGCGAGGCCCCGGCCGGCTGGTTCAACGGCGTGACGGTGAGCGCGGTCGAGGACTGGCGCTTCCTGCCCCCGCAATCGGGGCGGCTGACCGATTGCCTGGTCCGCATCGATTTCAAGCTGGGCCAGGTGATGATCGCCGGCTAGGCGGCATCGCCTGTTTTCGCGTTTTGGTTAGCCAAACGTAAACGCCTCGCGCGCGAGATTCCCATCCGTTACATTGGTGATTCGCCAATTCGCGAAGGGGTGGATCGAAGGCGTGGATCCTGCGGTTCAACAATATGCAACGCTGATCGTCACGGTCGGGGCGGTGTGTTTCGCCGTTGCGGCGGCGCTGTGGGCGTGGCGGCTGACACAGGGCGCCCGCGCCGGGCACAGGCGCTGGAAGACCCGCACCTCCATGCTGGAAGCGCGGCTGGACCGGGCGGAGGGCGTCTTCAACGCTCATCCGGGCGTCATCCTGACCTGGAGCGAGGAAGACGTGGACGCGGAAGCCGACTGGGGCGAGCCGCGCCTGTTCGGCTCCCCGTCGGCGATGACCGCCCTGCTCAATTTCGCCGGCGCCACGGCCGGACCAAGCCCCGCCGCTTCCATCCTTGACGGCATCGCCGACTATGAAGCGCGCGATGCCTCCGGCGACCACGTCACGCTGCGCAAGCGCCTGCGCCAGCTGCGCGAGACGGGCCGCGCCTTCTCCATGACGATATCCGGCCCCGAAGGCCGCTTCCTTGACGCCGATGGCCGTCCGGCCGGCGCGCAGGCCGTCCTCTGGCTGACCGACTCCACCGTGCGCAGCCTCGATGAATCCGACGCCGCCGGAAAGCGCGAGGAGTCCCTGCGCACGCTGGGCGACGACCCGCTGGTCTTCCTTGAAACGCTGGACAAGTCCCCGCTGCCCGCATGGCGCATGAGCGCGGCGGGCAAGCTGCTCTGGGCTAACGCCGCCTATCTGGCCGCGGTGGAGGAGCCGAGTCTCGACTCCGCGGTGAAGAACGACGTCATGCTCCACCCGGACCTGGCGGACCTCGCCCGCGCCGCGGTCGAGGCGGGCGAGCCGGTGGAGGAAACGCGCCGCGCGGTTATCGCGGGCGACCGCTGTGTCCTCGGCCTCTGCCTCTATCCGGTTTCCGGCGGCGTTTCCGGCGTCGCCGTCGATGTCAGCGGAGAGATGAACGCCAAGGAGGCGCTGTCCCGCCATGTCCGCGCCCATGACGAGACGCTGGACCACATGGCCGAGGCGGTGGCGATCTTCGGCAAGTCCCGCCGCATGGTGTTTCACAACCGCGCCTTCTCAGAGATGTTCAGCCTGGACGAAGCCTGGCTGGACGACGGTCCGACGCACGGCGAGATCCTGGACCGCCTGCGCGAGGCCCGCCGCCTGCCCGAACAGGCCGATTTCGCCGAGTGGAAAGCCGGCGAGCTGAAATATTACGAGGATTTCCCGGAAGAGGCGCCGGAGGAAATCTGGCCCCTGCCGGACGGCCGCACCCTGCGCGTGGTGCGCCAGCAGCATCCGCTGGGCGGGGTGATCCTGCTGTTCGACAATGTCACGCAGGAAGTCGTGCTCAGCGCCCAGTACAAAACCGCGCTGACCGTGCGCAAGGCGACGCTGGACAATCTCATGGAAGGCGTCGCGGTGTTTGGATCGGCCGGGGAGCTGCGCCTGCACAACGCCGCCTTCGACCGCATGTGGGACATCAAGGACGGCCAGCTGGACGACAGCGCCGCGTTCGAGGACGTGGCCGAAATCTGCCGCCCCCTCTTTCACAAGAACGCGGTGTGGGAAGAGATCAAGGGCCGGGTCACCGACCCCTCCCCTGAGTCCCGCGTCGGCTCGGTGGGCGAGATGGAGCGCGCGGACGGCTCCACCCTCACCTGGATGTCCCAGCCCCTACCGGACGGCGCCACCGTGCTGGCCTTTGCCGACATCACCGCCATCAAGCGGGAGGAAAAGATCCTGCGCCAGCATAACGAGGCGCTGCAGGAAGCCGACCGCCAGAAGACCGATTTCGTGCGCCATGTCTCCTATCAGCTGAAGACTCCGCTCACGACCATCTCCGGCTATGCCGAGATGCTGAAATCCAACATCTCGGGCGAGCTGAACGAGCGCCAGCAGGAATTCCTCGGCGCCATCGAGACCGCCTCACAGCAGCTGGACAAGCTGATCAAGGATATCCTCGATATCGCCGCCATCGACGCCGGCGCGCTGGAGCTGGACCTGGGCGACGTGCATCTGGAGGAAACCCTGCAAAGCGCGCTGGAAACCGCCGAGGGCCGCGCGCTGGAAGGCCACGTCAAGCTGGCGCTGGACGCGCGCGGGGATCTGGGCGCGATCCGCGCGGACGAGACGCGCGTGAAGCAGATCCTGTTCAACCTCATCAATAACGCCATCCGCCACACCCCCGAAGGCGGCGAAGTCACGCTGGGCTGTGAGCGGGAGGACGGCGCCGCGCGCATCTGGGTGGAAGATACCGGCGCGGGGCTGGAGCCGGAAAAACAGGCCAAGGTGTTCGACCGCTTCAATTCCGGGCGCGGCGGCGGCGCGGGCCTTGGCCTGGCGCTGGTCCGCGAATTCGCCGCCATGCATGGCGGCTGGGTGGAGTTCGAGAGCGAGCAGGGCAAAGGCGCCTGCGTCACGGTCTGGCTGCCCGAAAACGCCAGGGCCCAGGCCGCCCCGCCGGAACTGGCGCTCAGCGAAAACGCGGCCGAATAACACGCATCATAGCCGCGCCGCGCTGCGCGGGGCATAATGAAATTAGCCGCGCCTTAACCGTGATGACGGCATGGCCTTGCCTAAAACGGTATGTTCCGGACCTGAAAAATCATGGCCTCTCGCCGCAAGCCGAAAAACAAACCCGCCAGCCGCAAGAAGGCCGCGCCCAAGCGCGGCACGCCGTGGCTGCGCTGGGCGGGCATCGCCATCCTGTGGCTGGCCGTTCTCGGCGCGGGGACCGTTGCCTGGTTCGCGCATGACCTGCCCGACACCTCCGCGCTCTGGGACGTGGAGGATTCCTCCAGCGTCACCTTCCTTGACCGCGGAGGGCGGCTGATCGCCCGGCGCGGGGCGGTCTATGGCCCGCCGGTCCGGCTGGATTCCCTGCCCGACCACCTTCCCGGCGCGGTGATGGCGGTTGAAGACCGGCGCTTCTATGCGCATCCGGGCATCGACCCCATCGGCCTGTCGCGCGCCGCTTATGCGAACTTCCGCGCCGGCTACGTGGTGCAGGGCGGCTCCACCATCACCCAGCAGCTGGCCAAGAACCTGTTCCTGACCAATGAGCGCACCATCCGGCGCAAGGCGCAGGAAATGCTGCTGGCGCTGTGGCTGGAGCGTAAATTCACCAAGGACGAGATTTTCGCCCTCTATCTCAACCGCGTCTATTTCGGCGGCGGCGCCTGGGGGATCGAGGCCGCCTCGCAGCGCTATTTCTCCAAACCGGCCAGCGAGGTCACGCTGGGCGAATCCGCCCTCCTCGCCGGCCTCTTGAAAGCGCCCTCCCGCTATAATCCGTCCTCCGACGTCGCCCGGGCGGAGGCCCGCGCCACCGTCGTGCTGGACGTCATGGTCGAGGCCGGAAAGATCACGCCGGAACAGCGGGAAACCGCCTTTGACGCGCCCATCGTCGTCTCCCGCGCCAGCGCGGTGGAAAGCGCGCAATATTTCATGGACTGGGTCGATACCGAGGTCCGCCAGCTGGTGGGCGAGGTCAATGCCGACCTGATCGTCGAGACCACGATGGACCTGCCCATGCAGCGCATGGCCGGGCGCACTCTGCGCGAAGGCCTGAAACAGGAAGCCATCGACAAGGGCGCCGAACAGGGCGCGCTGATCGCGCTGGGGCCGCAGGGCGAGGTTCTGGCGCTGGCCGGGGGCCGCGACTACACGGCCAGCCAGTTCAACCGCGCCGTGATGGCGCACCGCCAGCCGGGCTCGGCCTTCAAGCCCTTCGTCTATCTCACCGCGATGGAAGCGGGACTGTCGCCCTGGACCACCCGCATGGACGCCCCGGTGCGCGTCGGCGACTGGGAGCCGGGCAATTATGGCGAACGCTATTACGGCGAGGTGGCGCTGAAGACCGGGCTGGAAAAATCCCTCAACACCGTCGCCGTGCGCCTGACCGAGGAGCTGGGCCGCGAAAAGGTCGCCCGCACCGCCCAGCGCATGGGCATCGTCTCCCGCCTCGCCCCCACCCGCTCGCTGGCGCTGGGCGCGCAGGAGGTCACGCCGATGGAGCTGGCCGCCGCCTACGCCCCCTTCGCCAATGGCGGCATGGGCGTCATCCCGCACGGCATCACGCGCATCCGCACCATGGGCGGGCAGGTTCTCTATGAACGCCGCGGCTCCGGCCCGGGGCGGGTGGTGCAGCCCGATCCGCTGGCGCACATGAATTTCATGCTGGAGTCGGTGGTCGAACAGGGCACGGGCCGCGCCGCGCGCCTGCCGGACCGCACGGCCGGGGGCAAGACCGGCACCACGAACGATTTCCGCGACGCCTGGTTCGCCGGCTACGCGGACGGCGTCACCACCGTCGTCTGGGTCGGCAATGACGATAACCGCGCCATGCAGGGCGTCACGGGGGGCAGCTATCCCGCCGCCATCTGGGCCGAGTTCATGCGCCACGCTCCGCCCATGCGCGACTACGCCGCCCCGGCCGCGCCGTCCCCGGCCGCCCCTGCGGCGCAGCCGCCCGCGCGCCCGGCCGAGGAGGCCCCGCGCGAAGACCCCATCGGCGACCTGATCACCACGGTCCGAGAAAACGGCGCCGGCGGCGACTGACCGCCCGCCCTCCGGCCTTGCGCAAAAAATATCCGTGATAACCGCCGTTCGCGTTCACAGACCGCGTCCGGCCCGTTAGTTTGCTGAAAAACGCCCAGCCATTCCCTACCGGAGACCCGCGTCCATGAAGAAATCCCTGATCGTTCCCGCCGCCTTTGTCCTTCTGGCCGCCTGCGGCCGCGGCGGCGGCGACGCCGCGTTCGATGAAGCCCTGGCCGCGCTGGAGCTGACCGAGGACACCGCCGAAGGCGTCACCTGGGACGATTACCGCCGCGACGGCGACCGCGCGGTCTTCACCGGCCTCACCTTCGATCTGGCGGAAGCGGGAGGCGATCTGGACGGGACGGCCGAGCTGGAGTCCCTGGTCGTCGAGAACCCGCGCATGGATGACGGCCAGCCGGTCTTCGACCTCTGGGAAATGGAAAACTTCTCCGCCAGCGGCGAAGGCTCGGAAATAACTGTCGCGCGCATCAGCCTGGCCGGCCCCAATGCCGCCATGGTCCGCGCCATGCAGGAGGCTGACGACGACGAGGATGACGGCGCCGGAAGCTCTGCTGAGGACGCCGCCCGCTTCTCCGAACTCGCCTTCGACGCCTTCCTGCTGGAGGATCTGGAGCTGACCTTCGCCGAGGAAGGCGAGGGCGAAGGCGCCATGAGGCTGGCCTCCATCGAGATGGACGATCTGGAAGACGGCACGCTCGGCGCCATGAATTTCAATGATTTCGATTTCACGGCAACCTTCACCGACCAACAGACCGGCCAGCCGGTCAACGCCGCCCTCGCGGTCGAGGCCATCCGCATGAACGACGTCTATGCCCGCTCCATGGACATGTTCTCGCTGGCCGACAGCGATCCGGACGCCCTTGGCGAGCTGATGGAGCAGATGCAGCAGGACCAGATGCAGGGCGATTTCGACATGGACGGCAGGATCGAGGGCCTGACCGCCGATATTGGCGGGGTGAAGCTCGACATGCCCGAAGCGGCCTTCTCCAACCGCACCGAGGGTGAGCGCATGGTCTCGCTCAGCGAAGTTCCGGCCATGGAGATCAGCTTCGACACGTCCGGCCCGCTGGGGATGCAGGGCGCGGTCATGGCCGGCATGTTCGGCTATGACACGCTGAAACTGTCCAGCGCCGGCCGCCAGGTCTGGGACCGCGAGGCCGACCGCCTGATCATCGAGGATAGCTGGGTGGAGATGGAGGACGGCTTCCGCCTTGAAACCACGCTGGATATGGACGGCTATGGCGAATATGTCGCCCTGAGCACCGATCTCGCCGCGGCCGAGCCGGGCGATGCGCCGCCCGCCGCCGCCGACCTGCCGCTGGAAGACATCAAGCTGCGCGACTTCATGCTGCGGCTGGAGGATCGCGGCCTGACCGACAATATCTTCAACGGAACGGCGCAGATGCAGGGCACCGATCCCGAAACCGTCCGCGCCCAGGCCGTGGGCATGGTGGCCCTGATGTCCGCCTTCGCCCCCGAACAGGCCCCGCGCGCCGCGCTGACCGAGCTTTCGACCGCGCTGACCAGCTTCCTTCAGGATCCCGGCGTTCTGACCATCCGCGTGGCGCCGGACGCCCCGCTGGCCCTCAGCGAGTTTGTCGGCGAGGGCGGCGTGGTCGACGAGGACGCCCTGAACTTCTCCGCCGAGGCGACTGAAAACTAGCCGGCTAGCGGATCAGCGCCGCGAAATCCGGGCGGGCCTTCAGGTCCGCCTTTTCATCCCAGTGGCTGCGCATGAAGCCTTTCATGCAGGGCGCGATTTCCTCGCGGAAGCGGCGGCCATTGAACACGCCGTAATGCCCCACCCCGTCCTGCACGTGGTCCAGGCGCATCTCCTCGGGGATATTCTCGCAAAGGTCATGCGCGGCCTGGGTCTGGCCGATGCCGGAAATATCGTCGTTCTCGCCCTCGACCGTCATCAGCGCCGTCTTTGTGATCGCCTGCGGCCGCACGCGCTGGCCGCGATGCATCATCTTGCCGCGCGCCAGGGTGAATTGCTGGAACACCTCGTCCACGGTCTGGATGTAGAATTCCTCCGACAGATCCATCACAGCTAGGTATTCATCATAGAATTCCCGGTGTTTCTCGGCGCTGTCGCCGTCGCCATCGACCAGATGCTCGAAGAAGGACCAGTGCGCGTCCACGTGCCGGTCCCAGTTCATGTTCATGAAGCTCATCAGCTGCAGGAAGCCCGGATAGACCCGGCGCAGCGCCCCCGGATAGGGCGCGGGCACGGTGTGAACCAGATTGTCGTGGAACCAGCTCAGCGGCCGTTGCATGGCCAGCACATTGGGCACGGTGGGCGAGCGCCGCGCGTCGATGGGCGATCCCATATGCGTCATGCTGGCTGGCGTGCACGGATCGTCATTGTCCGCCATCACGGCCGTGGCGGCCAGCACCAGCGGCCCCGGCTGGCACACCGCGGCGACATGGGTCTGCGGCCCCAGCACGTGCAGCGCGTCGATCACGTGATCGACATAGTCGTTCAAATCAAAACGCCCGTCGCTTAAGGGGACAGCGCGGGCGTTTTTCCATTCGGTGATGAAGACTTCGAAATCGGGCAGGAAGGCCTCGACCGTGCCGCGCAGCAGCGTGGCGTAATGGCCGGACATCGGCGCGACCAGCAGCAGTTTCGGCTGCGCCTTGCCGCCCGTCGCCGCCTTCATCGCCCCGGCTTCGCGGCGGAACCAGGTCAGCTCCATCCAGGGCGTCTCAAAGATCGTCTCGGGGCTGACCGGAACGCGGCTCCCCCCGATCTCGGCCGCCTCGATCATCCAGTCGGGGCGGTTATAGGCGCGGGAGGCCCGCTCGAACACTTCCGCCGCCGCGGCCCAGGTCCGCGCGGCCGGGGTTTCGAAAAACGGGTTCATCGGCGACAGGGCCGCATTGCGCCCGGCGTTCACCGCCGCGCGCCAGGGCGTCATCGCGGCGCGCCCCATCTCGTACATTGCGTAAAGCAAATCTGCGCCCCCTCTGAAATTTCGACTCTTGCGGTCTTGTCAGCGGAAAAGGATAGGCCCGCCGCACCGGCAAGGGCAAACGCTTTTACTGCGCTGCAATATAGTCGCGGAGGCCTTTCGCAATCGTTTCCGGCGGCTCCTGGTGGGTAAAGGCGGAGACGAATTCTCCATCCTTGCCCATCAGGAAGATCAGGCTTGTATGATCCACAAGGTATTGAGCGGACGAGCCTTCATCCTCGACTTTCGCGGAATAGACCTTGTAGGCCGCCTTCGCCGCATCGACCTGTTCGGCCGTCCCGGTCAGGCCGATCAGGCCCTC
Source organism: Euryhalocaulis sp. (assembly GCF_013911995.1). Taxonomy (NCBI): domain Bacteria; kingdom Pseudomonadati; phylum Pseudomonadota; class Alphaproteobacteria; order Maricaulales; family Maricaulaceae; genus Euryhalocaulis; species Euryhalocaulis sp. Next base: position 24,094 of record NZ_JACESD010000019.1, on the reverse strand, counting down.
GGGAAACGCTTCGGACTGAACATATTGGTGCAGCGCATCAACGGTGTCACGCTCCGGGTCGACGCTGATCAGGACCGTGCGGAACTGTTCGCGTTCGCCTTCGCCGAGCTGCCCCAGCGCCGCCTTCATCGCCTGCAGCGAATAGGGGCAGACATCGGGGCAATAGGTATAGCCGAAATAGATCAGGCTGGCCTTGCCCTTCAGATCCTCGTCCGTGAACGTCTCGCCGGAATCGTCGGTCAGGGTGAATTCGCCGCCGATCGCCGCACTGCCCATCGGCTGGGCGATGCTCGGCCCCTGCGGCTGCGGGCGCAGCAGCACCGCCGCCACAAGCACCACGATCAGCGCCAGCGAACCGCCGATAATAATCTTGGATAGAGTGGAAAATCCGGACGCCGGTCGCATGGCGTGTCCTTTTTGCGTGTTGGCGCGCGGGGCGCGCGGGGCGTAACAATGGGCCGGGCCGAGCGCCCGTGCAGAGGCCAGTTAGGAAAGCGCAAATTCCATGTCCATGAAAGGCGACACATACGCCGCGCCCCCCGATGACCGCCCCCTCACGCCGCCGGTCCGGGGCACGGTCCGCCTGCGCACTCTGGTCATGCTGCGCTGGTTCGCCGCCGCCGGGCAAATGGCGACCGTGCTGGTGGTGCAGTTCGGCCTGGGGTTCGAGCTGCCGCTGGCCGCCTGTTTCGCCGCCATCGCCGCCTCGATCGGGCTCAACCTCGCCATGTCGGTGCGGCTGCGCCTGTCGCGCCTCGCCCGACCGCAGGAGGCGATGTGGCAGCTCGCCTTCGATATCGCCCAGCTCGCCCTCATCCTCGGCCTCACCGGCGGACTGGAAAACCCTTATGTCGTCATCCTCGCCGCCCCGGTCGTCATCGGCGCGGCCACCCTGCCCGGCCGCATGGCGCTGTCGCTGGCGGTGTTCGCCCTGTCCTGCACCGCCGCCATCGCCGTGCTGGGCCACCCCCTGCCCTGGTCGGAGGGTCAGCCTCTCATCCTGCCGACCATGTATGTGTTCGGCCTGTGGACCGCGCTGGTCATCACCATGGCCTTCGCCGGCCTGACCGCCTGGCGCGCCTCGGCGGAGGCGGCGCGCAACGCCCTGGCCCTCACCGCCACGCAGGCCGTGCTGGCGCGGGAACAGCGCCTGGCCGCCATTGGCGGCATCGCCGCCGCCGCCGCGCATGAGCTGGGCACGCCCCTGGCCACCATCCAGCTCACCGCCAAGGAAATGGCCCGCGCCATCCCCGAAGACAGCCCGCTGGCCGACGACGCCCGCCTTCTGGTCCAGCAGGCCGAGCGGTGCCGCGACATTCTGGGCCAGCTCTCCCGCCGCGGGGACGAGGCCGACGCCGGAATCGCCCGCGCCGATTTCCGCACCTTGCTGGAGGAAATCGCCGAACCCTTCCGCCATTTCGGGGCGGAGATCGATATCTCCGTTTCCGGTCCGGGCCGCATGCCCGATCTCACCCGCGCGCCCGAGATCATTTATGGCCTCGGCAATATCGTGGAGAACGCGGTGGATTTCGCCGCCGCCCGCGTCACCGTCACCGGCGTCTGGACAGACCGCGACGTCACCGTGACCATCGAGGATGACGGCGAAGGCTTCGACCCGGAAGTGCTGGCCAAGCTGGGCGAGCCCTATGTCTCGACCCGCGAAGGGGCGGCGGACGCCGGCGGCATGGGTCTTGGCGTGTTCATCGCCGACACGCTGATCACCCGCACGGGCGGAAAGATCGCCTTTTCCAACACCGCTTCGGGCGCGCGCGCCGTGGCTGTGTGGCCGATTGGTGCAATTCAAGCGCCGCCCTACTCGCCCTCGGCGGATCCGCAACCTATATAGACCGGGCAGGAGGCAGCTTGATGATGAATACGCCCCAGTCCCACCCCGACGTGAAGCCGGACCGTCTTGAATTGCCGGAGGATCATTCGCTTTTGATTCTCGACGATGACGGCGCGTTCCGCACCCGTCTTGGTCAGGCCATGACACAGCGCGGCTTCTCAGTCAGCGCCGTCGCCACGGTCGAGGACGCCATCGACATCGCCCGCCTCAACCCGCCCGCCTTCGCCGTGCTCGACCTGCGGCTGGAGGACGGCAACGGCCTCTATGTCGTCGAGGCCCTGCGCGAATACCGCCCCGATTGCCGCGTGGTGATGCTGACCGGCTATGGCGGCATCGCCTCGGCGGTGGCCGCCGTGAAAGCCGGCGCCGTGGACTATCTCTCCAAGCCCGCCGACGCCGACGCCATCACCAACGCCCTGCTGGCCGGCCCCGGCAAACTGCCCGAGCCGCCGGACAACCCCATGTCCGCCGACCGCGTGCGGTGGGAGCACATCCTCCGCGTCTACGAGCTGTGCAACCGCAACGTCTCCGAAACCGCCCGCCGCCTTGGCATGCACCGCCGTACCCTCCAACGCATCCTCGCCAAACGCGCCCCCAAATAGAGAATTTCCCCGGACTTTCCCGGGGAAGTTTGCGCTCTCCGGACCCCGCCTTCGAGACGCTGCTCCGCAGCTCCTCAGGCTAAGGTTTGGGGGCTGGAAGCCCCTTTTTCTCCTACCCCTTCCCATCATCCTCACCCTAAGGAGCCGCGCCAGAGCGCGGCGTCTCGAAGGGCCGTCACAGAAAGTAACGCGCGGCCGTGGAGGCGGAGGCATAAGCGGAAACCCAAACCAACTCCGTCGTCCTCCGACGGACCCCGGCCTTGAGCCGGGGGAAGATCGGAGGACCCAGTTGAAGTTTTGGCGCCCCACGACCCTCTGGGTCCTCCGGTCAAGCCGGAGGATGACGGTGGAAAGAGGTGGAAGGTAGAAAAAGTCCCCTCGCCCCCGAGAGGGGAAGAGGGCTTGAGGCTCCAAATCCACCGGATTTGGCCAGCCGAAAGGGTGAGGGGGCGGGCCTCAGAACAAGACGCAAGACCTCAAACGCCTCCCCTATCCCCGCATCAGCCGGCCGGCGGCGCAGTGGGCGAATCTCAGCATGACCGCCTTTCGCCGCGCCGGCTTCACGGGCCGCGGCGGGGCTTCGCGCAATATCGCCCCGCCCCAGGCGTCGGCAACGATCAGGCCGGCCTCTTCGGGAATGATATCGCGTGGAAAGCGCGGAGAGACGGCGAAATAGAAGGAGTCGCAATAGCCCACATAATCCGGCCATTTCGCGTCAGAACGGAAATCGGCCAGCCCCGACTTGATCTCCACCACGGCCAGCTCGCCCTTGGGCCCCAGCGCGGCGATGTCGGCGCGCCGTCCATTGGCAAGGATCAGCTCCGGCACGCAGGCATAGCCGCGCTCCGCGAACAGCCGCGCCACGCCGCGCATCAGGGCGGACGCATCGTCAATGGCGGGATTGCTGGCGGAAACGGCGCTGCTCTGATCCATCATTCCCGCATAATGTTCCGGTTTTGTTTCCGGGGCAACCCGTCCGTTTCTGCGCTACATGAGTCCCCATGACAAAACGCCACAACGAATACGCCCCGTCGCTCGACGACTTTCAGGCCATCGCCGAAGACGCCTGGGCGAAGCTGCCGCCGGAGTTCACCAAGCTGTGCGGCCCCGTCATCATGCGGGTGGACGACTTCGCCGAGGAGGAGGTGCTGCGCGATCTGGGGATCGAGAACCCGTTCGAGCTGACGGGGCTTTATCAGGGCGTGGACCTGACCCAGAAATCGCATCTCGACCCGGGCGGGGAGCCGGACATGGTCTTCCTCTATCGCCGCCCGCTGCTGGACGAGTGGTGCGAGCGCGGGGACATCACGCTGGGCGAGCTGATTTCCCACGTCATCGTGCACGAGATCGGCCATCATTTCGGCCTCTCCGACGAGGACATGCACCGGATCGAGGACAGCGCCTGAGCGTTGTCCGTAAGCAGGCTTGCTGATTTGATGCCCTTTGAAGAGGGCGAACACCGAACGGAAATGACGTCAATGAAACCCTGCCGGCTGCCAGTTCTGGGCCTGATCGCGGCGCTGCTGCTGGCCGCGCTTGGCCAGGCGTCCCCGGCGCGCGCGGCGGAAGAAGTCGTCTATCAGGCCCTCAGCCCCAAGGACGTGATGGAGATTCTGCTGCTCAACGCCCTGCCGGCGGAGCTGGACTCCATCCCCGGCGGAGGCGTGGTGGCCGATCAGCGCGTGGTGGTCAGCGACCGCATCGCCTGGTTCGTCTATCTCTATAATTGCAACGATCAGGGCCGCTGCAGCGATATCCAGCTGCGCACCGCCTTTTCCGGCGCCGCGCCCTCGCTCGACGCCATCAATGACTGGAACCGCACACACCGCTTCACCCGCGCCTATCGCGCCGAAGACGGGTCGGCGGTTCTGGAAATGGACATCAATGCGGAGGGCGGGGTGACCGTCGGCCACGTTTCCTCCCTCATCCCGCTGTGGCGGGAGGCGATGACCCGCTATTATTTCGATCTGGAAGACCGGTCCGCCTCGGCCAGCGCAAGCGGCTCAAGCGTCCAGTAATTCCTCAACCCATTCGGGCACGACCGCGCCCGCCGGGCCGCGCCGCACCGCGTCGAACAGCGGCGTGATGTCCGAATCCTCCAGGTTCAGCTCCAGCGTCCGCGCCCCCATGGCCTGCGCCTCCGCCGCGAACCCGGCCGCCGGATAGACCGCCCCGGACGTGCCAATGGCGACGAACAGATCGGCCTCCTGCAGCGCCCGGTAGATGCCCTCCATATCCAGCGGCATTTCGCCGAACCACACGACATGGGGCCGCATCCGCCCGGATTCGCCGCACGCCCGGCACGCCAGATCGAAAGAGAGATCGTCATCGTAAGGGGTCACCGCCTCGCACTCGGCGCAGCGGATTTTCATCATCTCGCCGTGCATGTGGATCAGCGCCTGCGAGCCCGCGCGTTCATGCAGATTGTCGATATTCTGCGTGATCAGCGTGAACCCGCCGCCCCATTCACGCTCCAGCCGGGCCAGCGCCTCATGCGCCGGGTTGGGCGAGACATCGCGCAGCTTGTGACGGCGCGTATTGTAGAAATCATAGACGGTCTGCTGGTCGCTTTCGAACGCCTCCGGCGTCGCCAGCTTCTGCCAGTCGAATTTCGACCAGATGCCGTCCTTGTCGCGAAAGGTCGCCACGCCCGACTCGGCGGAAATGCCCGCCCCGGTCAGAACAACAATATTCTCCCGATCCGCCATCAATCCTCCCAGTCGATCCCGGCGCGGCCGCGCAAGATGACCTCACCCTCCGCGCTGAACGCCTTGCCCTCGGCCCCATGCATCACAAGCGGAGACAGCAGCGTAAAGGGCGACCGGCCGCGCTTGACCGCGGTGACCAGCGCCCGCCCCGCCGCGCGACCCGGCCGGGCGGCCACCGGCTTCACCCGCACGCTGCCCGCGCGGCCGGCAAAGGCGGCCAGAATATCCGGCAGCCGCTCGGTGCGGTGGATCAGCGTGATCCGCCCCTCCGGCTTCAGCCGCCGCAAGGCGAAGTCCAGCCAATCGCCCAAAGGCGCGCCCTCCCAGTGCGCGGCCCGCTTGTCCTCCCGCGGCGGCCGCCAGCCGCCCTCCGGGTCGAAGAAGGGCGGATTGAGAAAAACCCCGTCGAACAGCGCCTCCCGCACCGCGTCCGGCGGCGCGGCGATATCGCCCTCATGGATTACAACGCGCTCCCCCAGCCCGTCCTCCGCCGCGTTCTCCGCCGCCAGCGCTGCTGTCCCGCCGTCCTGTTCCAGCCCGGCAAACATCGCCTCCGGATTGCGGTACGCGGCGATCAGCAGCGCCGGCCCGGCGCCGCAACCCGGCTCGAACACGCGTTCGCCGCGCCCCGCCCGGATCGCCGCGCCCAGCAGCACGCTGTCCGTCCCGGCGCGGAAGCCCCGCTCCGGCTGGCGCAGCGTGATCGCGCCGTCGAGGAAGGCGTCGCTCACTTCGGGTTCAGGCCGGCGTCTTTCAGAATCTGGCGGGCCTCGTCCGCCGCGTCATCCGGCACCATCAACCGCCGCTGGATCGCCAGCACCGATCCGTCCAGCACGGAGGCGTGCGTATCCATGATCACCGGGTCCAGCTCCGCTTCGCGCAGCAGGCTTTCGGCAAAGCTCAGCATGACGGCGTCATTGGTGCGTAGAATTTCGATCACGGGGGCTTATCTCCAGTTTTCCCTGCGGCGCCATTGCGCGGCGCTCATTGCTTGCCCGCGCGGGGGCCGGTTTCTATTGTCTGGCAGGCTGATGGTTTTCGACAAGGGGCGTCTTTTTGGGACTGACCGCTGAAGCGCCGCGTGACAGCGCGCCGGCAGAGACGCCGGCTGACCGCCTGTCGCGCCTGCTCTCCGACGACATGGACCGGGTTGAAGCGCTGATTGACGAGCGCATGCAAAGCCCGGTGGGAATGATTCCCGACGTCGCCGACCACCTGGTCGGCGCCGGCGGCAAACGCCTGCGCCCGATGATCGCCTGCGCCGCGGCGCGCCTTCTGGGCTATCGCGGGGACGGGCATCTGAAACTGGCCGCGGCGGTCGAGTTCATCCACACCGCCACCCTGCTGCATGACGACGTGGTCGACCAGTCCGGCCTGCGGCGCGGCAAGGAATCGGCCAACACGATCTGGGGCAATTCGGCCAGCGTGCTGGTCGGGGATTTCCTGTTCGCCCGCTCCTTCAACCTGATGGTGGAAGCGGGCAGCATCGAGGCGCTGAACGTGCTGGCCGACGCGGCCAGCGTGATCGCCGAAGGCGAAGTGAAACAGCTGGCCGCCATCGGCGACGTGGAACTGTCCGCTGAGGCCTATCTGGACATCATCGCCTCCAAGACCGCAGAGCTGTTCGCCGCCGCCGCGGAATCCCCCAGCGTTCTGGCCGGAACGCCGCACAAGCGCCGTCAGGCTATGCGCCAGTACGGCCAGTCCCTGGGCCTGGCCTTCCAGCTTGTCGACGACGCGCTGGACTATGCCGGCGCCACCCTGGCGATGGGCAAGTCGGTGGGCGACGATTTCCGGGAAGGCAAGATCACAATGCCCGTCGCGGTCGCCTATGCGCGCGGCGACGCGGAGGAACGCGCCTTCTGGGCCCGCACCCTGACCGATCTGGAACAGACGGACGGCGATTTCGAACGCGCGCTGGAGATCGTGGCCCGGCACAACGGCGTCGAGAAGACGCTGGACGCCGCCCGGCATCACGCCGACAAGGCGGCCGGATCGCTGGAGGTTTTCGAGGAAAGCCCGCTCCGCACGGCCATGATGGACCTGCCCGACTTCGTGGTCAGCCGGGTCTACTAGGCTTCCTGGCCGTCAATATCGCAGCCGCCCAGCTTCACCGCGCGCACCCACCATTCGCCGTGATCGGCGGCGATAGATTCGGCGGCCCGTTTCGCCTCGGCCTCGCTCTCATAAAGCCCGAAACAGGTCGCGCCTGAGCCGGACATGCGGGCAAGACAGCAATTCTCGCTTGCCCGGATCGTTTCAAGCACCGGCGTAATCTGGCTGCACAGGCGCACCGCCGGGCCTTCCAGATCGTTCGAGCCTTCCTTGATCAGGCGGATCGCGTGGGCCGGATCGGACAGGCCCAGCGGGATGCGCAGATCATGCGGCTGGTCGCGATGCCCGACATCATAGGCGCGGAACACTTCCGCCGTGGACAGCTCCACGCCCGGATTGACCAGGACAGCGTGCAGGGCGGGCCAGGATTCCAGCGGCGCCAGACGCTCCCCCACGCCCGTCACGATGGTCGGGCGGGGATCGACGCAGACCGGCGTGTCCGCGCCGATCTTCGCGGCGACATCCTGCAGCCGCCCCAGCGGCCAGTCGATTTCCCAGATTTCATTCAGCACGCGCAGCGTCGCGGCCGCATCGGAAGACCCGCCGCCCATGCCGGACGCGACGGGAAGATTCTTGGTCAGGCGGATATGCGCGCCCGGTCGGGCCTTGCGCGCCGCCTTGGCGAAGGCTTCGGCGGCGTCCAGCACCAGATTATCGGTCGTGCTCAGCCCCTCGCCATACGGCCCCTCGATTTCCAGCGTCAGGTCGTCCGCCGGCTCGGCCGCGACTTCGTCGAACTCGGTCGCAAAGACGATCAGGCTGTTGAGCTTGTGATAGCCGTCGCGCCGGCGCTTGCGCCCGACATGCAGCCAGAGATTCACTTTTGCCGGGGCCGCGGCGGGCCTCATCGCGTATCCGCCATGCTGGACGGCGTGGAATTCAGGCCGTTCTCCAGCTTCTCGGCCAGTTCCTGTTCGATAGCCGGTTCGGGATCGAAGCTGAGCGCGCGCTCCCACTGGAAGCGGGCTTCCAGACGGCGGCCGGTCATCCAGTAGGCGTCGCCCAGATGCGCGTTGATCGTGGCGTCGGCGGGCTCCAGCGCCACGGCGCGCTCCAGATGGTTGACCGCTTCAGCGTAATCGCCGCGCTTGTAGTGCGCCCAGCCCAGGCTATCGACGATATAGCCGGCGCGCGGGCGCAGCATGATGGCGCGTTCGATCATGCCGAACGCTTCGTCGATATTCTCGCCGCGCTCGACCATCGTGTAGCCGAGATAGTTCAGAATTTCCGGGTCGTCCGGCGATTGCTGCAGGGCGCGCCGGAAATCTGACCGCGCGGAGGGCCATTTATTCTGGCGTTCGCGGGCGATGCCCCGGCCATAATAAAGCTCGCCGTCCGCCGCTTCGCCCGCCCGTTGGATCAGCGTGGTGGAGACGGTCTCCGCTTCTTCCCAGCGTTCGGCGATGCGCAGGGCTTCGGCCAGAGACTGACCCGCCTGCCGGTCGCCGCTGCGCCGCCACGCCTCCTGCAACAGGGCAATTCCGGTTTCGGTGTCGCCCTGCACCAGCTTGATCTGGGCGCGGATGATTTCGGCCTCCAGCGCGGACGCGGCATTCGGCTGCAACGCGGCGAGCAGACGATCCGCCTCCGCCAGCCGCCCGTCCTGACTGAACAGCCGCGCCAAGAGAACGCGCGCCGGGCCGAATTCCGGGTCCAGCCGCAGGGCGATTTCCAGATAGATCTGGGAAAGCTGGGTCTGTTCCTGCGTGGAAAGCGCCGCGGCCGGACCATAGACGCCGATGGCCGCGCCCTCCGCCGCCGTGACCGGGGCGGGCGGGCGTTGCCCGCTGACCAGACGCGCCATTTCCGCTTGCGTCACCGCGTCATTGGGCGACTCGGCGAGGCGGTCTTCATAGAGGCTCCGCGCCTCGTCCACGCGGCCCGCCCGCTCCAGCCAGCGGCCGTATTCGCGAATGGCGAAGGACGGCAAGGCGGACGTTTCAACCGCGCTCTGGAAAGCCTCTTCCGCCCCCGGTCTCTCGAACTTCGCCAGGATCAGCGCATAATGAAGACCGGACAGGGAGGCAAACGCCCCGGATTCGTTTGGCGCAGCGATGGCGTCCAGCGCGGCTTGCGCATTGCCCTTACCCGCTTCCGCCCAGGCGATCAGAAGCGAACCGACGACCCGGTTGAACGGCCCGAGAGTCGTCTGGTCCAGCAGCATCAGCGTATCGTTATAGCGCCGCTCGGCCAGCGCGTCGGCGGCCAGCGTCAGACGCGCCAGACGATTGTCCGGGTCGGTCTGCATGGTGCGCGTGGCGAAATCCGCCGCGGCGGCCTGATCGCCGGAAGTCAGAGCGGAGAAAAAGGCCCGTTCCGCCAGGAAGGCGCTTTCGGGCTCTTTTTCCAGCGCACGCTGATAATAGCTGACCGCATCGCCGGAATGATTGCGCGCATCGGCCCAGCGCGCGGCGAGATAATCGCCGTAAACCGAACGCGGCGCATCCCCGGCGAACGGCGCCGAGGCAGTCGAACAGGCCGCCAGCGCGAGGATGGAAACCCCGGCGCCCAGCGCCCGCCGCACCTTATGTTTCAAGCCTGCCGTCACTCATGCCCTTACATGTTGGGATAGTTGGGCCCGCCGCCGCCTTCCGGCGTCGTCCAGTAGATTACCTGCTCCGGATCCTTGATGTCGCACGTTTTGCAGTGAACGCAGTTCTGGGCGTTGATCTGGAAACGCTTCGGATCGCCCTCGACATATTCATAGACCCCCGCCGGGCAATAGCGCTGGGACGGGCCGGCATAGACCGGCATTTCCGTTTCTTCCGGGTAATCCGGATCGCGCAGCTTCAAGTGCGAGGGCTGGTCTTCCTCGTGATTGGTATTGGAAATGAACACCGAGGACAGGCGATCGAAGCTGAAAACGCCGTCGGGCTTGGGATAGACGATCGGCTTGTGCTTGCTCTCCGGCTCGGTGCAGGCCGCGTCCGTCTTGCCGTGCTTCATCGTGCCGAAGACTGAAAAGCCCAGCAGCGTATTGGTCCACATATCGATACCGCCCAGCGTCACCCCGCCGACCAGGCCGAATTTCGACCAGAGCGGTTTGACGTTGCGGACCTTCTTGAGGTCCTTCGCCACCCAGCTCGTCTCATAGGCGTCCTGATAGGCGGCCAGTTCGTCGCCGGCGCGCCCTTCCGCAATGGCGTCAAACGCGGCTTCGGCGGCCATCATGCCGGTCTTCATGGCGTTATGGCTGCCCTTGATGCGCGGCAGGTTCACCAGTCCGGCGGAACAGCCGATCAGCGCGCCGCCGGGGAAGGCCAGTTTCGGAACAGACTGGTACCCGCCCTCGGTAATCGCGCGGGCGCCATAGGAAATGCGCTCGCCGCCCTCCAGCAGCTCCTTCACGTCCGGGTGCGTCTTGAAGCGCTGGAATTCCTGGAACGGGTTCAGATACGGATTTTTGTAATTCAGATGGACAACGAAACCGACATAGACATAGCGGTTCTCGTCCGATCCGAAGTGATAGATGAAGCTGCCCCCGCCGGTGTCGGATTTCAGGGGCCAGCCGAAGGAATGCTGCACATGACCCGGCTGGTGCTTGCCCTCGGCCACGCGCCACAGCTCTTTCAGGCCGATGCCGAATTTTGAAGGCTCCTTGCCTTCGTCCAGGCCGTAACGCTTGATGACAGACTTGGAGAGCGAGCCGCGCACGCCCTCGCCCAGCAGCACGTATTTGCCGCGAAGCTCCATCGGCGGCTGGTAGCTGTCCTTCTTCTCGCCATTCTTGCCGACGCCGAACGGCTCGGTCGCGACGCCGCAGATCACGCCGTCTTCCTCGATCAGCTCGCCGGCTGCGAAGCCGGGATAGACCTCGACGCCCAGATTCTCGGCCTGCTCGGCCAGCCAGCGGCACATATCGCCGAGACTGCCGACATAATTGCCGTGATTGTTCATCAGCGGCGGCATGATGAAATTCGGGATGGCCAGGGACCCGGCCTCGCCCATCACGAAGAACTTGTCCTGCTTCACCGGCGTGTTCAGCGGGCAGCCGTCCTCCAGCCAGTTCGGCAGCAGCTCGTTCATCGCCTTGGGGTCGATCACGGCGCCGGAAAGAATATGCGCGCCGACCTCGGAGCCCTTCTCCAGAACCGCGACATTCAGCTCGCTCCCCGCTTCCTCGGCGCGCTGCTTCAGCCGGATCGCGGCGGCCAGCCCGGCAGGCCCCGCCCCCACGATCACGACGTCATATTCCATGGATTCGCGCTGTTCGCCGGCGTCGCTCATGAAGCGGCCTCTCCCTTGTTTCTCCGTTTCGTCCTAAGGTCTTAGCGTATGGACGTTGAGGGAGCTAGGGCGTGACAAAGCCCGAACCACAGGATGCGGCGATAAATGACGCCGCGCGCAGCCTGATCGAATGGTGGTCCGATGCGGGCGTCGAGCCCGTAGCGCCGCCGCCATCGGCGCGCGTCAAATCCGCCTCTGCCCCGGAACGCCGGGACACCCGCGCGCCGGGCGCGCCTGAAAAGCTCAGCGCGCCGCGCCCGCAGCGCGTCGCAGCGCCCTCTGCATCCCGAACCAGCGGCGGGGAGGAAGACGCCCCGCGCGACGCCCGCCGCCTGGCCGCCGCGGCCTCCACGATCGCGGAACTGAAGACGGCCGTGGAGGGGTTCGAGGGGTGCACCCTGAAAGCCACGGCGCAGAATACGGTGTTCGCGCGCGGCTCCATGAAATCGGGCGTGATGATCATCGGCGAGGCCCCGGGCTTCGACGAAGACCGGCAGGGCCTGCCCTTTGTCGGGCGCTCGGGTCAGTTGTTGGACAGGATGTTCGCGTCCATCGGGCTGGACCGCGAGGACATCTATGTCACAAACATGCTGTTCTGGCGGCCGCCGAAAAACCGTGACCCTTCGCAATCGGACCTCGCCGCCTGCATGGCGTTCGTGGAGCGGCATATCGCGCTGGCGCAGCCCAGGATACTGGTTCTGGCTGGCAAAACCTCGGCCCAGGCCATCCTGAATTCCAGCGAGGGCATCATGCGGATGCGCGGCAAGTGGGGGGCCTACACCCCCGCCGCCGGCGATGAATCGCAGGCCCAGACCATTCCCGCCCTGCCCATCTTCCACCCCGCCTTCCTGTTGCGAAAGCCCGACTTCAAACGCCAGACTTGGCGCGATTTGCTGAGCCTGCGGAAGCGGCTGGAGGAGGGTTAGGTGTTCATATCGAAGCGGCGAAGATTATCGAGAGCGGCGCGCCATCGCTATCTCTCGGCTCAATCGTCTCCTCGAGCTTGAAACCGGCGGCTGCGAGCACAGCCTGCCAGCCCTCCATGGTCCGCAGATAGAGCGGCATGTCGGTCCAGCCTTCACCGGCGAAGCGGTCCCATTTCTCGGTGCGCCAGCCGTCTTCCTGAGGGTCGAGCAGGGACGGGTGGAGCGTCTGGATAAGAAGGCGGCCCTGCGGCGTCAGCGTCTGCGCGATGGCGCGGAGGACGGGCGTCAGATCTTCGTCGAACAGAGCGAAATTGGCGATAGCCAGATCGTACGGGCCGCCGAGCCGGGCCGGGTCCGCGGCGGCGTCTTCATAGGCCAGGACGCGGTAATCATTCTCCGGGTCCTCCGTGTGCGCCGCCTTGATCAATGCAGCCGACGTATCGATTCCAGTAACGCGCGCGCCCGTCTTCTCCGTCAGGGCGCGGGCCAGCCAGCCTTCCCCGCAACCAAGATCAAGAACGCGATCCGGCGCCAGGGCCGCGGCGGCGTTGAGGATGGCGGGGCTTGTGACCGCGCGGCTGGGCATGCGGCCCTCCCGCGCAACATCGATCCAGCGCGCGGCGTTGGCGTCCCAGCTTTCGCGGATCGTCTTGCCGCTCATCCCCGTCCGCTCAGCCAGCGATGCTTTGCCACGGCGTCATCGAAGCCGGACGGGGTCTCCAGAAGGCTGACCGCCACCCCGTAGCGCTCCGCCACGGCGGCGGCGGAGCGGGCGTCCAGCGACTCCGTGGCGCCGTCATTCAGAGCGCCGGCGTGGCGGGCGAGGATTTCGCGGTCGGCGCGCGCGGGCGTCACCTCTGACGCGGCGGCCAGCAACGCCATCATGTGCAGGGCGGCGTTGCGGTCCGACTGCACATAGGGGCGCAGCTGACCCCAGGCGACTTCGCAGAATTCCTCAAAATCGGGGGTGGAGAGAATGACGCGCAAATCGCCGTCATCGTCCAGACGCCGTTCGGAAACGGCGCGTCGCTGCGCCAGTTCGCCCAGCGCGTTGGCCAGCCAGTCCATGCAGGATATCGCCGTGAACGGATCATTGATCCCGGGCGACAGGGCGCGCCCGGCAATCTCCACCAGCTCGTTCGCCAGGAAGATCGGGTCCTGCCCCTGCGTGCGCTTGCGGCCGAAGGAAAAGGCGCTTCGGATGGACGACTCCATATCCTCGTCCAACGCCTCGGCGGGCCAGACGCGGACCAGCGCATGGCCGGGCGTGACGAAATCGCCGGGGCGGAAGCGCAGCTCTATCACCGCATCCCGGGCGCGGGCGGTCTCGATCAGCGAGGACACGGAGAGGAACTGAAGATAGCCGGCGGATTTCGCGGCCAGCCGCGCCGGAGCGTCCGGGCGCTCAAAAGGCGCATCGTCCATGGGGAGGATTGCGTCCTTTTCCTCCCGCGCCGGATAGAAATCGGCGATCTTGTTCTTCAGCTCGCGCCCCACGCCGGCGGTGACATTGGAGGCGTGGACCGAGTCCGGGATGTGATGGATGAAATAGATCAGCACCGCGACGCTGAGCAGGACGAACCCGATCGCCAGAAGAATGGAGAAATGCGGCACGAAGCCGGTAAACAGCTCCGCCCCCTCCGGCAAATCGCCAACCGGCTCGTCCGCGCTGCGCACGGTGCGCAGGACCATCAGGCAATAGATGAAGGTGGCGATGAAAGCGCCCAGCGTGACCTGGTTGCCGGTGTCGCGCATGAAATTGGTCAGCAGGCGCGGGCCGAATTGCGACGTCGCATAGACCACCGCGGCGATGGTGATGGAAAAGGTCACCCCCGCCACGCCGATCATCGACCCGGCGATGGTGGAAAGGAAGGCCCGCGCGCCCTCCGGCTTGTTGGCATAGACCCAGCCGAACCCCTCCACCCAGTCCTGACCGATCATCTGGTCGAAAGCGGTGGAGGCGAAGGACAGGATGATCGCCGAAACGGTCATCACCGCGGGGATGAACCAGTAGCTGGAACGCAGATCGTCCCACCAGGCCAGAAGGCGTGTTTTCAAAGGTCCGTCCCGTCGTCGATGTCGCGCTTGGCGGCGAGCCTCATGATAGGGCGCGGCAGACGTTTCTCAAGATCATTCAAGGTGTTGGCGTGTGACCAGCGCACGCCGTCGAACAGGCCCGGCCGCGCGGGCCCCTTCAGGCCCAGCAACCAGTAGCCTCCATCCTCAGCCGGGCCGATAACCGCCTCGCTCCGCCTCAAAGCGGCTAAGGCGGCGGCGATGTCGCGTGCAGTCACGTCCGGCGTGTCGGTTCCGATCACCACAGTCATGGGCGCGGAGAAGGCCCGCGCCTGCCGCGCGCCCAGATCGCCTGGCCCTTGCGGCATGCGCGGCAGGTCCGGCGGCCAGACCGGGTGGCGGGCATTCAGGCTATCGTCGGGCAGCGCCAGCAGGGTTTTCCAGCGCGGATCGCGCGTGTTTCTCAGGATGTGCGCGACCATGGCGCGGTAGAGCCGCATCGCCGGGACCGGACCAATATCGGCGGCCAGCCGCGTCTTGGCCCGCCCCATCGCGGGCGGCTTGGCGAAGATGACAAGACGGGGTCTCATCGCCTGTATTCCTCCACCAGCGATTCCGGCGAGGCGCCCGCCAGATAGCGGGTCAGCAGGGTGAGATTACGCAAGGAGCGCCTCAAATAGCCGTCGCGCCGGAACGCCGCGGCGCTGGTTACCGCGCGGACCGGCAGGCGGGTCAGGCGCGCCCGGCCGATGCGGCGGACAAGGTCCACGTCCTCGAACAGCGGAAACGGGCGATAGCCGCCAAGGCTGTCATAGAAGGGGCGCGAGACCAGCAGGCCCTGATCGCCATAGGGCAGGCCGAACCAGTCTGTCCGCCGGTTCACCGACCAGGCAAGACGTTTTGCGGCGGCGGAATCATCGTCCAGCGCAAAAGTGAAAACGGCGCCGCGCTCCAGATTGGCGGGATCGGCTATGAAGGAATCCACGGCCCGCCGCCATTCCGGCGCGAGCCGCGTGTCGGCGTGGAGGAAGAGAAGCCAGTCGCCGCGCACCGCCGCGGCCCCGGCGATGAGCTGCCGCCCGCGCCCTGGCGGCGATGAAACGAGGCGCGCGCCCGCGCCCTCCGCCACCGAAACCGTCGCATCGCCGGACCCGCCATCGGCAAGGACGATCTCGTCCGCTCCGATCAGGCTTTCCAGCGTTGCGGGCAGCGTTGCGGCGGCGTTGAGGGCGGGGATGACGGCGCTGAGCATCATCTCAACCCTTACAGCCGCGCCGCCCCGCGTGCGAGGCCTGCTTGCCGATTGGCGCTGAATCGCGGCAGGTTGGGATCAGGAACGATGCCCGATTTTCTGTACGAAAGACGATGCGCGAAGACGCCGGTCTGCGGCGTGGACGAGGCCGGGCGCGGCCCGCTGGCCGGGCCGGTGGTCGCCGCCGCCGTCTTTTTCCCGGACCGCAAGCGCCGCCCGCGGGGCCTGAACGACTCCAAGGTTCTGAGCCATGAGCAACGCGAGACGCTCTATGCCCGCATCCGTGAAAGCGCCGTGGTGGGCGTCGGCATGTGCGACCATCAGGAAATTGACCAGCTGAACATCTATCACGCGACGATGACGGCGATGGCGCGGGCGGTTTCCGCCCTGCCCGAGCGCGCCGCCTTCGCCCTGATCGACGGCAATGCGCGCCCCGCCATGCTGAGCTGCGCTTGCGAGACGATCATCGGCGGGGACGGCAAGTCCGTCTCCATCGCCGCGGCCTCCATCATCGCCAAGGTCACGCGCGACCGCATCATGATCGAGATGGACGCCGTGTATCCCGGCTACGGCTTCGCCAGCCACAAGGGCTATGGCTGCCCGTCCCACAAGGCGGCGCTGACCAGGCTGGGCCCCACGCCCATCCACCGGCGCAGCTTCGCGCCCGTGCGGATTGCAGAAGAAGGTCAGCAGGCCGCTTTCGCCTTTGGCAAAGCGATCTGAGTCCCCCTCGCCGCCCCGTTAAAACCGGTTAACCACGTTCCTTAGCCCCTCGCTAACCGTGAGCGCACGAATCTGGACGCTTCCGATTCGACGGGCTTGAATAGAGCAAGAAACAAAGGGGCGTGGGCCATGGCGGATTTGCCGCTCGACGAGATTTACGAAGGCGACTGCGTGGAATTCATGAAGACGCTGCCGGACGGCAGCGTCGATCTGGTGTTCGCCGACCCCCCCTATAATCTCCAGCTTGGCGGCGAACTGCACCGCCCGGACAATTCCCGCGTGGACGGCGTGGAAGCGGCCTGGGACCAGGTCGGCGGGTTCGACGAATATGACCTGTTCACCTGGCGCTGGTTGGACGAGGCGCGGCGCGTTCTGAAGGACGATGGCGCGATCTGGGTGATCGGCAGCTATCACAATATTTTCCGCGTCGGCGGCATTCTGCAGGACGCCGGGTTCTGGATGCTGAACGACATCATCTGGCGCAAATCCAACCCGATGCCGAATTTCCGCGGCACGCGCTTCACCAATGCGCATGAGACGCTGATCTGGGCGGCCAAGCACAAGGATTCCAAGCCGACCTTCAATTACTCGGCGATGAAGATGCTCAATGACGGCGTGCAGATGCGCTCCGACTGGACGCTGCCGATCTGCACGGGCGGCGAGCGCCTGAAGAAGGATGACGGCGAAAAGACCCACCCGACACAGAAGCCGGAATCGCTGCTTCACCGGGTGATCCTGTCCACCACCAATCCGGGCGACGTGATCCTGGACCCGTTCTTCGGCACCGGCACCACCGGGGCGGTCGCCAAGAAGCTGGGCCGCCGCTTCATGGGCGTGGACGCCGATCACGATTACTGCATCGCCGCGCGCGAACGGATCGACAAGGTTGTCGGCGCCGCGCCGGAGGATCTGGAAGTTACCGAATCCGCCCGCGCCCTGCCGCGCGTGCCGTTCGGCACGATTATCGAGCGCGGCCTGCTCTCGGCCGGCGACAAGCTGCATAGCCCGGATGGCCGCCACGTGGCGCGCATCCGCGCCGACGGCTCCATCGTCACCGGGGACGCGCGGGGCTCCATCCATCAGGTGGGGGCGCATGTTCTGAAGGCCCCGGCCTGCAATGGCTGGACGTTCTGGCATGTGCGCACGGACGGCGGCCTGATCCCGCTGGACGTGCTGCGCCGTCAGGTGCGCGAAGCGGGCGGGATCAGCGGGTCGCCGAGCCGGCCGAACTAGAGCCCGACCACCATCCCCATAATCAGTTTGAGGGCGTAGGCGCCGCCGACCACGACCGCGAATCCGGCGATCCACAGGCCGACGAACCACAGCGCCTTGCGCGCCGGGCCGCCCGGCGTCTCTTCGGGATCAGTGGTAGCCATGATCTGGGTCCACCTTTCCACGGAAGGTCCAGTAGGCGAACGCGGTATAGGCCAGGATGATCGGCAGCATGATCAGCGCGCCGACCAGCATGAAGACCAGGCTGGCGTCATAGTTCGCGGCTTCCCGATAGGTGATGTCCGGCGGGATCAGATAGGGGTAGAGGCTGGCCGCCAGTCCGGCGAAACCGGTGGCGAACAGGACCAGGGTCCACAGGAAGGGCGTGACCTCTTTCCCCTTCCGCGCGGTGTAGAGGAAGGCCAGACCGGCGATCGCGCTGCCCGCCGGGATGATCCAGAACCACCAGCCATCCTGCGCCGTCAGCCAGCGCAGGCGCACCGTTTCCTGCTGGTAGAGCGTGCCGAAACTGACCAGCGCCAGCAGCGCGATGGCGATGATCCCGATGGGGATGCGCCAGCGATTCATGCGGTCATGCAGTTCGCCGTCCGTCTTGATCACCATCCAGCCCGCGCCCAGCATCGCGTACCCCGCCGTCAGGGCAAGGCCGCAGAGGATTGTGAACGGCGTCAGCCAGTCGAACCAGCCGCCGGCATAGACATTGTCCTGAACCTCCACGCCCTGCACGAAGGCGCCGACCATGATGCCCTGCGTGAAGGCCGCCATGGTGGAGCCGCCGAAAAAGGCCCAGCTCCAGTAATGTTTCCACCGCTCAGTCTTGAAGCGGAACTCGAACGCCACCCCGCGCAGCACCAGCGCCAGAAGCATGGCGATGATCGGCGCGTAAAAGCCCGTAAGAAGCACCGAGTAGGCCAGCGGAAAGGCCGCGAAAAGCCCGCCGCCGCCCAGAACCAGCCATGTCTCGTTGCCGTCCCAGACCGGCGCGACCGTGTTCATCATCGTGTCGCGCTCGCGCGTATCCTTGCCGGTGAGGAACAGGATCCCGACGCCCAGATCGAACCCGTCCAGCACGACATAGGCCAGCAGGGCGATGCAGATCAGTCCGGCCCAGATTGTTGGAAGGTCCATCATTCCCTGCCTCCATCTTCTTGCGCCGGGCCGGGATTGACGCCCGCGGTGCGGATCGGGCCCTTCTCCAGCGTGCGGTCATCCTCAATCTCCGGCGTGCGGCCCATCAGGCGGATCAGATAAAAAGTCCCGGCGCCGAAAACGATCATGTAGATCGCAACAAAAGCGATCAGGCTGATCCCGACGCCGGGCGCGCCGACGGGCGAGGCGGCGTCCGCCGTGCGCATAAGTCCGTAAACCACCCAGGGCTGGCGGCCCGTTTCCGTCACGAACCAGCCGGCGAGGATGGCGATAAAACCAAGCGGGGCCATGCCCACGGCCCAGCGGTGCAGCCAGCCGGAATCATAGAGCCTGCCGCGGAAAAGCTGCAGCGCGGAGACCGCGCCGAACAGGATCATCAGCATGCCGATCCCGACCATCACGCGGAAGCTCCAGAAGGTCAGCGCCACATAGGGCCAGTCTTCCTTCGGGAAGGCGTCCAGCCCGGTCACCTCCGCATTCAGATCATGCTCCAGGATCAGGCTGCCCAGCTTGGGGATTCCGATCTCCGCATGGACCTTTTCCGCTTCCCGGTCCGGCAGACCGAACAGGATCAGGGGCGCGCCCTCCTTCGACTCGAAATGGCCCTCCATCGCGGCGACCTTGGCCGGCTGATGCTCCTTGGTGTTCAGGCCGTGCAGATCGCCGACCACCAGCTGCAGCGGCGCGACCACCATCGCCATCAGGGCGGCCATGGTGAACATCACCCGCGCGCCGCGATTGGCGCGGTCCTTCAGGAGGTGCCACGCGCCGACCCCGCCGACCACGAAGGCGGTCGTCAGATAGGCGGCCAGCGTCATGTGCGCGAAGCGGTAGGGGAAGGACGGATTGAAGATGACGCCCATCCAGGTGTCCGGCGTGAAACGCCCCGTGCCCGGTTCGATATTGTAGGCGACCGGCGTCTGCATCCAGCTATTGGCCGACAGGATCCAGAAGGCGGAAATCAGCGTGCCGATGGCGACCATCAGCGTGGCGGAAAAGTGCAGTTTCGGCCCCACGCGCTTCAGCCCGAACAGCATGATGCCCAGGAACCCGGCCTCCAGGAAAAACGCGGTCAGGACCTCATAAGCCAGCAAGGGGCCGAGGATCGGCGCGGTGCGCTCTGCGAACGGTCCCCAATTGGTGCCGAACTGATAGCTCATCACGATGCCGGAAACGACGCCCATGGCGAACGCCACGGCGAAGATGGGCAGCCAGAACTTGAAGACGCGCAGATAAACGTCGCGCTTGGTGTACAGCCACAGGCCTTCCAGCACGGCCAGATAGCTGGCCAGCCCGATGGTGAAGGCCGGGAAGATGATGTGGAACGATATCGTGAACGCGAACTGTATTCGCGCCAGAATGACCGGATCGGATAAATCCATCGTTCAACTCTCCAAAAACCGCGAGCGCCGTTTCCGCCATTGTGATTGCCTGACCGGCGGAAGGCAAAGCGGCGTTTGCGCGCGCGGCGTTTCGCCGCTGACCTGTTTGCCCGCAATTTCGGGGCTTCCCCCGGCGGGCGCAAAGCGTTAGAGCCGCGCCATGCTTGAACTCTTCATCGTCTCCTTCGTCACGTTTTTCGTGGTGATCGACCCGCTTGGGGTCGCGCCGGTTTTCGCCAGCCTGACCGAGGGCGCGCCGAAACGCTGGGCGCGCACCATGGCGGTGAAGTCCATCATCATCTCCGCCATCATCCTGTTCGGCTTCGCGGCCATCGGCGATTTCGTGCTGGACGCCCTGCATGTGGGGCTGGACGCTTTCCGGCTGGCCGGCGGGGTGCTGCTGTTCCTGATCGCGCTGGACATGATCTTCGAAAAGCGCAGCGAACGGCGCGAGGAACGCGCCGAGACGGTGAAGGAGGAATGGGAAGAGGACGGCGAGGCGCATCCGGGCGAGATCGAGCACCGGGAGGATATCTCCGTCTTCCCGATGGCGCTGCCCATGCTGGCCGGTCCCGGCTCCATCGCCACCGTGCTGCTCTATATGTCGGACGAAAAGCTGTCGCTGGCGGAAAAGGGCGTGACGCTGGGCGCCATGGCGGCGACTCTGGCGCTCTCGCTGATCCTGTTCCTGGCCGCCGGCGCGATCCTGCGTCTGACCGGCCCGTCCGCCGCCAGCGCGATCACCCGCGTTCTCGGCGTGATACTGGCGGCGCTCGCCGCCCAGCTTATGCTGGACTCGCTGGTCAATACGTTCGGCCAGCTGGCTTGACGGAGACCCCGACATGACATCGCTGCTGATTGCCCTCGCCGCCCTGACCCTCAGCGCGGGCGCTGATCCTCTGCATCATCCCAGTCCGGACCCGGCGCTGGCCGATTACCCGTTCTCCGAAAGCGTCGAGGCGGGCGGATTTCTCTATCTGTCCGGCATGATCGGCACGGTTCCGGGCGAAGCCAGCCTTGCGGAAGGCGGCATGGCCGCCGAAGCCCGCCAGACCATGGATAATATCGGGGCGGCGCTCGACCGCCGCGGCCTCGGTTTCGGCGATGTCGTTAAATGCACCGTCTTTCTGGACGACATGGCCGAATGGCCCGCCTTCAACGAAGTCTATGCGAGCTATTTCGAGGCCGGCGCCTATCCCGCGCGAAGCGCGCTGGGGGCCGACGGGCTGGCGCTGGGCGCGGCGGTCGAGGTGGAATGCATCGCCTGGACGGGCGGACAGGACTAGGACGCCGCCAGTTTCCACACCTTGCGCCCGACACTCGGCAGGCCGCTTTCCGGCAAATCCTCCAGCTTCACGAACCGTTCTTCCGCATCCGGCGTAAAACCGGCGGGGGCGGCCGCGCGCCAGATTTCCAGCCCCAGCGAAAAATGCGTGAAGACGTGCCGGGCCTCCGCCCCGAGATCTTCCCATTCGGCGGCGGCGGGCGCGTGGCCCAGCGCCTCGCCCTCGCTCCATGCCTCTTCGCGCCATGGCGTTGAGGGCGGCAGCCACATGCCGCCCAGCAGGCCATCGTCCGGCTGGCGGCGCAGCAGCACCGCGCCGTCCCGCTGCATCCAGAACGCCACGCCCTGACGGTGGGGCTTTTTCTTCTTGGGCGCGCGTTTGGGATAAGCGGCGGGGTCGCCCTGCGCGAAGGCCGCGCAATTGTCCCGCCACGGGCACAGCGCGCAGGCGGGGGATTTCGGGGTGCAGATCGTCGCGCCCAGATCCATCAAAGCCTGCGCGAAATCGCCCGGCCGGCCATCAGCGGCGAAGCGCGCGGCCAGCGCCCTTATCTCCGGCTTGGCGGCGGGCAGCGGCGTTTCCAGGGCAAATATCCGCGCCATCACCCGCTCCACATTGCCGTCCACGGGAACGTGGGGGAGGTCAAACGCAATGGCGCCGATGGCGGCAGAGGTATAGTCGCCCACCCCCGGCAGCGCCTTCAGCCCTTCGACCGTTTCGGGAAATCCGCCCTGCGCCGCCAGCGCCTGCGCGCATTTGTGCAGGTTTCGAGCGCGGGCGTAGTAGCCCAGCCCCGCCCAGGCGGCCAGCACGTCATCGCGGTCGGCGGCGGCGAGGGCCTCCACGCGCGGCCAGCGTTCGGTGAATTTGGCAAAGTAGGGCGCGGCGTGCGGCACGGTGGTCTGCTGCAGCATGATTTCCGACAGCCAGACGCGATAGGGGTCAGTCCGGCGCCCCGACCCCGGCGGGGCGCGCCAGGGCAGGCTGCGGGCATGGCGGTCATACCAGGCCAGAAGCGCCGCGCGCATGGCCGGCGGGCCTTCATTTCCCTGTGGATCGTTCATGCCTTCCCCTCTGGACCGCCGCGGCGCGAAAAGCGAGGCTTGCGGCCATGGCCCCCATGCGTCCGCCCCGTCTCGATTCCCGCACCGCCTTGCAGCGCCTGAATAGCGCGCGCGGCCGCGCGGCGATCAAGCCGGCGCCGCAGGCCGGGCGCGCCGTGGCCGCCGTCCTGCGGCCGCTGGCGAAGAAATATGGGCCGGGCCTGACCGAAATCACGGAACACTGGAACGAGATTGCGGGCGACCGCCTGTCCAAACTGGCGCGGCCGGTGAAACTGACGCGCGGACGCAAGGCCGGCACCCTGACCCTGCGCACGCGCGGGCCCGCCGCCACGCTGCTGCAGGCGGAGACGCCGCGCCTGATCGAGCGGGCGAACCTTTATTGCGGCGAAGGCGCGATTGCCCGCATCGCCTTCCAGCAAGGGCCGCTGAGCTTCAAGCCGGCCATGACCCCGAAAAAGGCCCCGCCCGTCCGCCGCGGCCTGACGCCAAGCGAAACGCAATCGCTGGAAAACTCGCTGGACGGGATCGAGTCCGAACGCCTTCGCGCGGCGCTGCAACGGCTCGGCCGGGCGGTGCTTTCGCGCAGCGCCCCATGAGCCGAGCTTGCCAGACTCGAGAGAATCGGCGGATTTATTAAGGATTGAGCGGAGATTTGACGTGAACACAGCCATCAGACGCAGCCTTCTGACCGCGGCCATCGCCGCGCCGGCCCTCTTCCTCGCCGCGTGCGGGGGCGGAGACGGCGCCAGCGCCGACGGCCCGCTGGCCGAGAACCAGCGCGCGGACGACATCATTCTGGGCGACGCCGACGCGCCCGTGCTTCTGATCGAATACGCCTCGGTCACCTGCCCGCACTGCGCGGCCTTCCACGAGACGACGTGGCCGGAGGTGAAGGAGAAATATGTCGATACCGGGCTGGTGAAATACACGTTCCGCGAACTGCCCACCCCGCCCGTGCCGCTGGCCATGGCCGGCTTCCTGGTCGCGCGCTGCGCGCCGGACAGCCAGTATTACGACGTGCTGGACACGCTGTTTGAACGGCAGGAGCAGATCGTCCGCTCGCAGGAGCCGCGCGAGGAGCTTCTGAACATCGCCCGCGCCGCCGGGATCGATGAAGAGGAATTCGACGCCTGCATCCGGGACGAGGAACAGATCAACCGCATCAACGATGTGGTCGACGAGGCCTCCGCCAAGTTCAATGTGAGCTCCACCCCCACCTTCATCATCGACGGCGAGACCTATGCCGGCGCGCGGGCGCTCAGCTTCTTTGACGAGAAGTTCGCGCCGCTGCTGGGCGATCAGGCCCCGCCGCCGTCTGAAGAAGACGCGGGCGAAGACGGCGAAGACGCCGCGACGCCGGCCGAAGGATAAGGCGCGACCAGGCCGTGAAATTCCGCCAGCTCCGCATTGCAGGCTTCAAGTCCTTCGTCGATCCGGTGGATATCCGGATCGAACCGGGGCTGACCGGCGTTGTGGGGCCGAACGGCTGCGGCAAGTCCAACCTGTTCGAATCCGTGCGCTGGGTGATGGGGGCCACCTCCGCCAAGGCGCTGCGCGGCGCGGGG
>NZ_JACESD010000018.1:0-50795 GCF_013911995.1 Euryhalocaulis sp. | reverse complement strand
ACCATCGCCCTGTTCCTTTGTTTTGGCGTCACGGCCGCCGATTTGCGGCACGCCATGCGCGAAGCCAGCCGCGCGGGCGATCGCGCCCGCGGGGCAGCGGAAGCCATTTCCAGCCAGTTCGCCACTGAAGACGATGAAAGCGAAGCGCCCGAGCAGGGGCGCGCAGTGCGCCGCCCCGGCGGCGCGGCGGCCAAGCCGGCTCCCGAAAAGCCCGCGCGCAAGACCACGGTCAAGACGAAGATCAAGAAACCCGCGCCCTCGAAACGCGAGGAACGCGAGGCGCAACCTGTCCTTCCGCTTGTGGAGGGCGGCGATTTTGAACTGCCCCGCCTGGATTATCTGACCCGGCCCGCCGCGCGCAGCCATTCGGTCGACGAGCGATCCCTGAGCCAGAACGCCGAGCTGCTGGAGAACGTGCTGTCCGATTTCGGCGTGGACGGCCAGGTGGGCGAGGTGCGCCCCGGCCCGGTCGTGACGCTTTACGAGTTCGAGCCCGCGCCGGGCGTCAAATCCTCCCGCGTTATCAATCTGGCCGACGACGTGGCCCGCTCCATGAGCGCTACTTCCGCACGGATCGCCGTTATTCCCGGGCGCAACGCCATCGGCATCGAGTTGCCCAACCGCAAGCGCGAAACGGTCTTCCTGCGCGCGCTGATGGCGTCCAGCGAATATGAGAAAACCAAGTGCGACCTTCCGCTGGCGCTGGGCGAGACCATCGAAGGCGAACCGTTTGTCGCTGATCTGGCGCGCATGCCGCATTTGCTGATCGCGGGCACCACCGGGTCGGGCAAGTCGGTCGGGATCAACTCCATGATCCTGTCCCTGCTGTACCGCCTGTCGCCGGAACAGTGCCGTTTCATCATGATCGACCCCAAGATGCTGGAGCTGTCTGTCTATGACGGCATCCCGCATCTCCTCTCGCCGGTCGTAACGGACCCGAAGAAGGCCGTGACCGCGCTGAAATGGACGGTGCGGGAGATGGAAAACCGCTACCGCAAGATGGCCAAGCTGGGCGTGCGCAGCATTGATGGATTCAATGCCCGCGTGGCCGAGGCGATGGAGAGCGGCGAGACGCTGGAGCGTACGGTTCAGACCGGCTATGACCGCGAAACCGGCCAGCCGATTTACGAGACCGAGGCCATAGAACCCGAACCCATGCCTTTCATCGTCGTGGTTATCGACGAAATGGCGGACCTGATGCTGGTGGCGGGCAAGGATATCGAAGGGGCCGTACAGCGCCTGGCGCAAATGGCGAGAGCCGCGGGGATCCACATGATCACCGCCACGCAGCGCCCTTCCACCGATGTCATCACCGGCGTCATCAAGGCAAACTTCCCCTCGCGGATTTCTTTCTCCGTCAGCTCCAAGATCGATTCTCGGGTCATTCTGGGCGAACAGGGGGCGGAGCAGCTTCTGGGGCAGGGCGACTTATTGTTCATGCCGGGCGGCGGGCGCCTGCGCCGTCTGCACGGGCCGTTCGTTTCCGACCGCGAGGTGGAGCGCATTGCCAAGCACCTGAAATCACAGGCCGCGCCCGACTATCTGGAAGAAGTCACCGAGGAATCGGAGGACGGCGCCGGCGGCGGCATGTTCGGCCTGGACGAGGACACGGGCGACGAGCTTTACGATAAGGCCGTGGCGGTGGTGGCGCGCGACGGCAAGGCCTCGACCTCCTATATCCAGCGCCGCCTTTCCATCGGCTATAATCGCGCGGCGACCCTGATCGAACAGATGGAAGAGCAGGGCGTCATCGGACCGGCAGATCACGCCGGACGCCGCGAAATCTTTGTCGGCGATCACGCCGCCGATTAACAAAGTTTCACCCCGCGGCGCCTGTTCGCCCTGACATCACCGCCATAAGCTTCGCCTTCAACGGAATGGAGGCGGCCATGTTTGTTCGCGCAATCCTGTCCACGCTTGCCATCTCGCTGGCCGCCAGTCCGGCGGCGGCGCAGGATGAAACCCCGGTTCACAAATGGAATGTGGTCGGGTTTTCCAATCCTGAAAGCGTTTATGTGCCGGAAGGGTGGGACCGGGCCGTGGTTTCGAGCATCTCCGGTGAGGCGCTGGAGAAGGACGGCGACGGCTTCCTCTCGCTTCTCACGCTGGATGGAGAGATTGAAACGCTGCGCTGGGTCGAAGGCCTGAACGCGCCCAAGGGCATGCGCGCGCATGACGGCGTCCTTTATGTCGCCGATATCGACGAAGTGGTTTCCATCGACCTGGAGAGCGGCGAAATCATCGGCCGCGTGACCGCGTCCGGGGCCGAGTTCCTCAATGACGTCGCCGTTGCCGAAGACGGGACAATCTATGTCTCCGACATGTTGCGGGGCGGCGTCTATCGCATCGAGAGCGGCGAGGCTGAGTTCTGGGCAAGCGGAGACATCTTTACCCGGGCCAACGGCTTGCTGGCCGAGCCGGACCGGCTTCTGGTCCTGACCATACGCGCAGGCGCGGTGCTATCCGTGGATTACGAAACCGGGGACGCAAGCGTGCTCGCAGACGGGCTGGGCGCGCTGGACGGGATCGAGAAAGCCCGTGAGGGCGGATATTTCCTGAGTGATATCAGCGGCGCGCTGCACCATCTTTCCGACGATGGAGCGGTGATCACCTTTGCTGACAGCCGCGAGGCGGGCATCGGCGCCAATGATCTGGGCTATCACGCCGCCACCGGAACAATTCTTCTGGCGCGTTATGGCATGAATGCGGTCAGCGCTTACGGACCGCCCGAAGAATAGGCTAGAACACCTTTAAATTCGCGCCGATCAAGGATGCTCCATGACGATGCTGCTTTCGCTTCTCGCCGCCCTCACGCTCGCCCAGGCGGGCGCTGAAACCGCCCCGCCGCCGGGTCAGACCGATCTGGTTACCCTGGGGGAGGCGGACGCCCCGGTCATCGTGCACGCCTATATGTCGCCCACCTGCCCGCATTGCGCCGATTTCTATCGCGACGCCCTGCCGCTGATCGAGAAGGACCTGATCGAGCCGGGCAAGATGCAGCTGATCATCCGCGGCCTGCCCAGCCAGCCTGTCGGCATGTCCGTCGCCGGAATGATGGTGATCGAATGCGCGCCGGATTCCCGCGCCGCGGCCGACCGTATCTTCAACCAGCAGCATGAATGGATCGAACAGGCCAAGGCCGGCGACCCCAAGCCCTTCCTTGAGGAAACGGCCGCCGAGGCGGGCCTGTCCGCCGAAGAAACCGAAATCTGCATGACCGACCAGGCGCTGGCCGAAAGCCTTTATAATGGCGGCGGCGCGGCGGCCGACGCCTATGGCTTTACCGGCGTGCCGAGCTTCCTGGTCAATGGCGAGCCGGTGGGCGGCGACAAGCTGACGACCATTGATGACTGGCGCGCTGTGGTCGAGGCGGCCTCGGACGAGTGAACCGCATCTGAACGCGGCGGCCACGAATCGGTCATTCCCGATTCGTATATTCCCCGGTGAAATCACTGCGAGGTATCGCCATGCTTATCAAAGCCCTTCTGGCCGCCACGGTCCTGAGCGCCGCGCCCGCCGCGGCCGGTCTGGACGCCGCCGCTGAAACACCTGAAGCCGCGCCGCACCAAACCGCGGCGGACGCCCTGCCCGAACCCTCGGGCGAGGTGGATTCGGAAGTTGTCGAGCGCGTGAACGCCTATCTGGATAATCTGAACGCGGTTCAGGGCCGCTTCGTGCAGATCAATCCGGACGGATCCGCCTATGAGGGCGAAATCTATCTGGACCGCCCGGGCAAGGCGCGTTTCGACTATGACAATTATCCGCTTCTGATCGTGGCCGACGGCATGACCGTGGCGCAGCGGGATGAGGAGCTGGAGACCACGGATCGCGTCTCGCTGAAGTCCACGCCGCTTTATTATCTGCTGAAATCGGATGTGAACCTGACCGAGGACGCGCAGGTCGAAGCCGCCGGGACGTCCGGGGATTCCACCTTTGTGACTCTCAGCGATCCCGAAGGTGAATTCGAGGGCGTGCTGACCTTGTATTTCAGCAGCCCCTCCCTGGAATTGCGCGAATGGATCGCCACCGACGCGCTGGGACAGGAGACCCGCTTCGCCCTGACCGATGTCCGCCGCGCCTCCAGTCTCGACCCGCGCCTGTTTACACTGGACGGGGATCAGGCGGACGACCGGCGTGGGCGGCGCTAAGTCACTGAAATGACGATGCCTTAAATCATATTCCGCGGAACGGGGGCGGGTGATTCGTTCGCCCCATGTGGCCCGGATGATACAGGCAACAGACATTTCAGAATTTTCATTTGATTTTCTATTGCGCTGTTGTTCTAATGCAACGGCTGAACCATGTGGAGGCAAACAAGGCCGGATCGTCCCCCCCGTAACTCGGCCTTGATCGCTTCATGCCCCCGCGCCGGATTCCCCTCCTGCGGGAAGATGGACAGCACTGGTGTCGCGCCCCGGCTCTCCCCCTGGAGACCGGGGCGCTTTTTTTCGGCCCTATCCATGCTAGGACGGGCGGACCAACCCGCCCCGCCCGTTACCATTTCAGCCAGCGGAAACTCATCGTGCCCGATTTCAAAGTCGCTTCCTGGAACATCAATTCTGTCCGCCTGCGCGCGCCCAGCGTGCAGAAATACGCCGCCGAATCCCCGGCGGACGTTCTGATGCTGCAGGAGATCAAGTGCCGGAACGGCGAGTTTCCCGAGAAGGCGCTGAAAGACGCCGGCTTTCCTCACTTGATGGTGCGTGGCCAGAAAGGCTGGCACGGCGTCGCCATTGCTTCGAAACACCCGATCGAGGAACTGGATTGCGACCCGTTCTGCCGCAATGACGAGGCGCGACACGCCGGCGCGCGCATCAACGGCATCGAGTTTCACAATTTCTATGTTCCGGCCGGCGGCGACGAGCCGGATCCCGAGATCAATCCGCGTTTCGCGCACAAGCTGGATTTCCTTGAGCGCATGACCGCCTATTTCGCCAAACGGAAGGCGGAAAACCCGGATACGCCCATCGTGATCGGCGGCGACCTGAACATTGCCCCGCATGAAAACGACGTCTGGTCGCACAAGCAGCTCCTGAAAGTCGTCTCCCATACCCCGGTCGAGACAGAGGGCATGGCGAAGCTTCAGGATTCGTTCGATTTCATTGACGTCGCACGGGCGGTCTATCCCGAAGACGAAAAGCTCTATTCCTGGTGGAGCTACCGGAATCGGGACTGGAAGAAATCAAACCGCGGCCGCCGCCTCGACCATCTCTGGGTCACGCCCGCGCTGAAAGACGCCGCCACAGCGCATGGCCGCGACGCCCTGGTCATCCACCGCCATGCCCGGGACTGGGAAAAGCCCTCGGACCACGCGCCGGTCCAGCTGACGATGAAACTCTAGGGCACCAAGTTGTTCATCAACGCTGCCATGTGGTTTCTCTATATGCTTGCTGGCTCTCTATTCTTTTATGGGGTTTGGCGTCAGCTAGAATCAGAGATACACGATGGGTTGACATGGTCCTTGGGGTTTCCGCCGCTTAAATTGATTTTGTCTAGATTGGCGCTTCTTGTTGGCGCGGGGGTTGCGGTTTGGATTTTATTCAGAACTCAAATCTCGGAGAAAATTCAAGGTGGGCTACTAGCGTTAATAGGCGGCCTATTTTTCTTTGTTCATGGCCTTACCTACCCGAAGCTCCATCGAGAATATCAAGCAGCTCGAAGACGTTGGAAAGACTCTCAGGGCGACAGCCTATAGCCGCCGCTTTCGGTCAATAGCAGGCGCGCATTGCCGGGATCGGGTTCGATCTTCTGGCGCAGGCGATAGATATGGGTCTCCAGCGTGTGTGTGGTGACCCCGGCATTATAGCCCCAGACCTCGTGCAACAGCTCTTCCCGCGGCACTGCTTTGGCGCCGGCGCGGTAGAGATATTTCAGGATCGAGGTTTCTTTTTCCGTCAGGCGGATGCGCTTGTCCGCCTCGGTCACCAGCATCTTTACGGCGGGACGAAATTCGTACGGCCCCACCCTGAAGACCGCGTCTTCGCTCTGTTCATGGCTGCGCAGATGCGCCCGGACCCGGGCCAGCAGGACCCCGAACTTGAACGGTTTGGCGATATAGTCATTGGCGCCGGACTCAAGCCCCAGAATCTGGTCCGCGTCAGAGGTCTCGCCTGTCAGCATCAGGATCGGCGCGCTGACCTCCGCCTTGCGCATCAGGCGGCAGACCTCCCGCCCGTCCATGTCCGGCAGGTTTACGTCCAGAATGACCAGGTCAGGGCGCGTGTCCCGCGCAATGGCAAGACCTTCACTGCCGTCCGCGCCTTCCAGCGTGTCGAATTCCTCGTGCAGCTGGAATTGCTCGGCCAGCGCCTCGCGCATATCCTCGTCGTCTTCGACGATCAGGATGGTTTTTTTGGGTGTCATTGATTCGCGATCATGCCGCCGGAGACGCGTTCCGGCAATTGCTTGTAACCTGTTTCGGAAATCAGCGGGGTCAACACGGCGTGAGACTTCAGGCCTTCAGCGATAACCGTTTTGTGATCGGCGAACGCGAAACCCGCTGCGCGCTGGGCAAGGGCGGCGTTATCGCGGCCGAAGACAAACGTGAAGGCGATGGCGCGACGCCGCTGGGCGTCTGGCGCCTGCGCCGGGTTCTGTATCGCGCCGACCGGCTGGAGCGGCCTCAAACGGCGCTGCCCTGCCGCGCGACCCGGGCCGATGACGGCTGGTGCGACGCGGCCTCCGACCCGGCCTATAATCGCCCGATCCGCCTGCCCTATCCGGCCAGCGCGGAGACTTTGACAAGAGAAGACCCGCTCTACGACATTATCGTGGTGCTGGCGCATAACGACGCCCCGCCTCAACCAGAGCGGGGCAGCGCCATTTTCTTTCATCTGGAAAAAGAGAGTTACAAGCCGACGCTGGGCTGCGTCGCCATTGCCCGCGATGACATGTTTGAGGTTCTTCGCCGGGCCGATGCGGCCACGACGCTGGAAGTCTTCAAGGCCTAGGGCCGCTCCCCGAACAGGGCGGAGCCGACGCGCACGCTGGTCGCGCCATAGCGGATCGCGGTCTCGTAATCTCCGCTCATGCCCATTGAGAGTTTATCCAGACCGTTTCGTCTGGCGATCTTCGCCAGAAGCGCAAAATGCATGGCCGGCGCCTCGCCCACCGGCGGAATGCACATCAGTCCCTCCACCGGCAAGCCGTGCGTCTCGCGCACCGTCTCCAGGAAAGCATCGGCGTCTGCGGGCGATATCCCGGCTTTCTGGTCTTCCTCGCCGGTATTGATCTGCACATACAGGCGCGGCATCCGGCCCTGCTTGTCGGCTTCTTTCACAATCGTTTTCGCCAACTTCTCCCGATCCAGCGTCTCGATCACATCGAACAGGGCCACCGCATCGCCCGTCTTGTTGGATTGCAGCGGCCCGACCAGCCGCAATTCCAGATCCGGGTAGTCCGCCCGGCGGTCAGCCCAGCGTTCCTGCGCTTCCTGAACGCGGTTCTCGCCGAACAGGCGATGGCCGTATTCCAGCGCGGCCGCGATGCGCGGCTCCGGTTGCTTCTTGGAGATGGCGACAAGACTGGTATCGTTCATGGCGCGGCCGGCGCTTTTAGCGGCCTCATCCATACGGGCGCGAACGGCGTCGAAATTTTCAGCGATTGAAGGATCGGTCATGCAGGCGAGATATGGTCCGGCGGATGCGCTGGCAAGCCTGACCGCCCGTATGAAAGGCGCAGGAACAGCGCCGGCGCTGTTCCTGTTCACCGATCCGCAACGCACGCCCGACCCGGCGGCGGCGGCCCGCGCCCTGCCACCGGGCAGCGGGGTCATTTATCGTCATTTCGGCAAGGCGGGGCGGGCGGAGGAGGCCGCCGCGCTGGCCGAGACCGCGCGGGATCATGGATTGACCCTGTTGATTGCAGCCGATCCGGAACTGGCAAACACGGTCGGGGCGACCGGGGTTCACTGGCCGGAATGGGCCTTGCCGCGCGCACGGCGGGTTGTAACGAACCGGTTTGCGGTCAATAGCGCCGCCGCGCATACGCCCCTAGCCCTCAGGCGCGCCGCTGCGGCGGGCATGGATTTCGCCTTCATTTCGCCGGTGTTTGAGACGCGCAGCGCCAGCGCGCGCAGATCGCTGGGGGTTTTTCGCGTGCGCGCGCTTGCCAGGGAATCGTCGATCCCGCTCTACGCGCTCGGGGGATTGAATCCGCACAACGCCAAGCGGCTGGAAAATTCCGGATTGTCGGGGATCGGGGCGATGGACGCCCTGAACGAAGCCTAGAAGCGCAGGGCCGTTTCGACCTTCACCTGCGGCGCGTCTTCCTCGCGCTGGTTCAGGATCGGGTTTTCGTCGCGGGAGACATAGCCCAGCTCGCCGCCAACCCGCATGCGCGGAGTGATGCTGAAGAACGCCCCGGCGCGCACGCCGTCCAGCCGCTGTTCCGCATCAATAGCTTCACGGGAATCCAGTCCGAAGCGGAAATCCCAGCGCGAGCCCGTAGACCAGATCACTTCCGACCCGGAGCCCCGCAGCGCGCGGCCCGTCACGTCGTAGGCGTCGGAATCCTGAGTGAAATTCTGATACCAGGGAAGGCCGGAGTCCGGCGACGCCGCCGTGTCTTCCGCCGCCGCAACCACCGCCGATTCCTCATTTTCCTGCGCATGCGCAACGCCTGCGGCCCCGAAAAGGGCGGCGGCCAGCGCAGCGGAGGATATGAAGCGCGACATGGTCATGACGGTTAGACAATAAACTCCCTTCGAACGCTCATCATATAGTCAAACGCATCTGGATTTACAGAGTCATTTCAATGACATTTCAGATTCGCGCGTCAGCTGTGGCGAAAATGCCGCGACTCGCGCCTCAGGCGCGCTATGCACAAAAGCCATGCGGCCCCGCTGGCGTATGATTGTTGAGATGCTATACAGCCTCTCTGCCATGCGATTTCAACCGTGATCGGGAGATCATACCTCCATGAACAAGACTGCCCGCCACATTCTACTCGCCGCCGCCGGAGCCATTCTGGTCTCCGGGTGCGCGCTCAACCCGTTCAACGGCGACGATGAAAGCGAAGCCGCGGCCTCCAATACGCGGGGCGGTCTGTTCGGCGGCGGTAATGACGAAGCCTCCATCGGCGTCAACGCCTATCTGTGGCGCGCCAGCCTGGACACGCTGGACTTCATGCCGCTCAGCGAAGTCGATCCGTTCGGCGGCGTCATCATCACGGAGTGGTACTCCAACCCCGACCAGCCGCAGGAACGCTTCAAGGCGACGGTCTATATTCTCGACCGCACGCTGCGCGCCGACGCGCTGAAGGTTTCCATCTTCAAGCAGGCCCGTCAGGGCGGCGCCTGGGTGGATGCCGATGTCGACCCCGCCACGCCGCGCCAGATCGAGAACGCTATCCTGACGCGCGCGCGCCAGTTGCGCATTTCCCGCTTCGAATAGACGATCTGACCCCCAAAGGCTGACCCGGCCGAAAATTTCCGGAGGCTCTTTCCGTTGAGCCGGTACGATCCATCCAAGTCCGAACCCAAATGGCAGGCCGCGTGGGAAAAGCGCGGCCTGTTTAACGCCAAGCCCCCCGCGGAGGCCGGCGGCGCCGACAGCTATTACGTGCTGGAGATGTTTCCCTATCCGTCCGGGCGCATCCATGTCGGTCATTCGCGCAACTACACGATGGGCGACGTTGTGGCGCGCTATAAATCGGCGCGCGGGTTCAATGTGTTGCACCCGATGGGCTGGGACGCGTTCGGCCTGCCGGCGGAAAACGCCGCCCGCGACCGCAAGGTGCATCCGCGCGACTGGACCTGGAAGAATATCGAGGTAATGCGCGGCCAGCTGCAGAAGCTGGGCCTTGCCATCGACTGGGACCGCGAATTCGCCACCTGCGACCCCGAATATTACCGCCACCAGCAGGAACTTTTCCTGGCGTTTCTCGAAAAGGGTCTCGCCTATCGCCGCACCGCCAAGGTGAACTGGGACCCGGTGGACCACACGGTTCTGGCCAATGAACAGGTCGTCGACGGCAAGGGCTGGCGCTCCGGCGCCCCGGTCGAGACGCGCGAGCTGGAGCAGTGGTTCTTCAAGATCACCGAATATGCGGACGACCTTCTGGACGCGATCGACACGCTGGACCGCTGGCCGGACAAGGTCCGCACCATGCAGGCCAACTGGATCGGCCGCTCCCGCGGCGCGCATGTCGATTTTCCGCTGAGCGGCAATGCGCCGGACGGCGCGCCGGAAGCCCTGCGCGTCTTCACCACGCGCCCCGATACGATGTTCGGCGCCAGCTTCCTGGCTTTGGCCCCCGATCACCCGCTGACGCGCGAGATCGCCAGAACAAATCCGAAAGTCGCCGAATTCGCGAAAGAATGCGCCGCCCTTGGCACTTCGGAAGAAGCGATCGAACGTGCGGAGAAAAAGGGCGTCGATCTTGGCCTGACCGTGCGTCACCCGTTCGATCCGGACTGGGAGCTGCCGGTCTGGACGGCGAATTTCGTCCTCTCGACCTACGGCACCGGCGCGATCTTCGGTTCGCCCGCCGGCGACCAGCGCGATCTGGACTTTGCGCGCAAGTATGACCTGCCCGTAACGCCGGTCGTGCTCCCCCCCGACGCGAATGCAGAAACCCATGAAATCACGGACGAAGCCTATACCGGCCACGGTGTGATTTATAATTCACGTTTTCTCGATGGCCTTTCCACGGAAGCGGCCATAGAGAAAGCCATTGAAAAGCTTGAGGGTCTGGGCCTCGGCGAAGGCGCGACGACCTATCGTCTGCGCGACTGGGGCGTCTCCCGTCAGCGCTACTGGGGGTGCCCGATTCCGGTCATACGCTGTGAGTCCTGCGGCGTGGTCCCGGTGCCGAAGAAAGATTTGCCGGTCGAGCTTCCCGAAGATGTAAATTTTGATTCCCCGTCAAACCCGCTGGAACGGCATCCGACCTGGAAGCACACGGCCTGTCCGCAATGCGGCGGCGAGGCGCTGCGTGAAACCGATACCCTGGACACATTCGTGGACAGCGCCTGGTATTTTGCGCGCTTTTGCTCGCCCAAGGCCGAAGACACGCCGGTCGAGCGTGAAAAGGCCGATTACTGGCTTCCGGTCGATCAATATGTCGGCGGCGTGGAGCACGCCGTCCTGCACCTTCTCTATGCCCGCTTCTTCACCCGCGCGATGCGCGATTGCGGCTATCTGGGACTGGAAAGCGGCGAGCCGTTTGCCGGGCTGTTCACCCAGGGCATGGTCACGCATGAGACCTATCGAGCCGGCGACGGTCGCTGGCTGACGCCTGACGAGGTAGAGCGCCGCGAAGGCGGATGGGTCGAGACCGCCAGTGGCGAGACCGTGACTGCCGGCGCTATCGAAAAGATGTCCAAATCGAAGAAGAATGTCGTCGATCTGGACGAATTCGTCGACGCCTATGGCGCGGACGTCGCCCGCTGGTTCGTGCTGTCTGACTCACCGCCGGAACGCGATGTCGAATATACCGAACAGGGCGTTGAAGGCGCGGCGCGTTTCATCCAGCGCGTCTGGGCGCTGGCCGACGCGACCCCGGAGGACGCGCCCGGTCCGCTGACCGTGGCCGAAGACGCAGAGGGAGACGCGCTGGAGATCCGCCGCGCGGCCCACAAGGCCGCCGCCGCCGTGACCGAGGCGATCGAGACTTTCCGTTTCAACGTCGCCGTCGCCCAGCTCTATGAATTTGTGAACACTTTGCGGAAGATTGGCGGTGATCATGGCGAGGCGCGCGCCGAGGCGCTGGGCATCCTGATCCGCCTGATCGCGCCGTTCGCGCCGCACCTGGCGGAAGAATGCTGGGCGCGCGCAGGCGGCCAAGGCCTGGCCAGCGAGGCGGCCTGGCCGGAACATGATCCGGCGCTTGCCGCCGAGGACGTGATTGTCATGCCGGTGCAGGTGAATGGCAAAAGGCGCTCGGAAATCGAAGCGCCTAAAGGGCTGGCGCGGGAAGAGGCCGAAAAGCGCGCCATGGCCGATCCGAAGATCGCGCGCACGCTGGAAGGCCTCACAGTCAGAAAAGTGATCGTCGTGCCGGATAAAATCGTTAATATCGTCGCATCATGACTCGGATAGCCGTTATTCTCGCTTCTCTCGCCGCCCTCGGCCTTTCGGCCTGCGGTTTCCAGCCGCTCTATGCCGAACGCACAGGCGTCGCCTCCGGCCTTTCCGGCATCGCGGTTTCGACCGGCGAAGGCCGGCCCGCCTATTCGCTGAACCTCGCGCTTCGCGATTCCCTCGGCAATTGGGACGCCGACCCGCGTTATCGTCTGGAAACCCGGATCGACATGCAGCGCCGCGCGCAGAGCGTGACCATCGCCGATATCGCGACGCGCTATGAAATCCTCATGGATGTCGATTACGCCCTATTCGACGCCCGCACGGGCGAACGCCTGACCCGCGGCAATGTCATCGGCGATTCCGCCTTTGATGTGCCGTCCGACCCCTATGGCGCCATTCGCGCCGAACAGGACAGCGAGG
Organism: Euryhalocaulis sp.; assembly: GCF_013911995.1. NCBI lineage: Bacteria > Pseudomonadati > Pseudomonadota > Alphaproteobacteria > Maricaulales > Maricaulaceae > Euryhalocaulis > Euryhalocaulis sp. The sequence continues at coordinate 38,349 of NZ_JACESD010000018.1, read as the reverse complement.
AGCGCGCCGCCCGCGACGCCGCCAGCCTGATCACCATGGAGCTGGCGCGCTGGTTCCGGGAGAATGAGGCGCCGTGAAGCTCTCCGGCGCAGCCGCCGAGCGTTTTCTGAAAAAGCCTGATGACGGCGTGGTCGCCGTCCTGCTCTTTGGCCCGGATAATGGCCTGGTGCGGGAGCGCGCGCAGGATCTCGCCAAACTCTGGGGCGGCGCGTCAGATGACCCCTTTGCCGTGGCCACCCTCACCGAATCCGACCTGAAATCCGATCCGGCCAAACTGGCGGACGAGGCCGCGGCCATGTCTCTCACCGGCGGCGCCCGGCTAGTTCGCGTACGCCTGACCACCGAGGCCGGCGCCGGGTCCGTGAGCGACCTGATCGCCGACGCCGACAAGGGCGCGGCGCAAATTGAAGCAAAAATCATCGTCGAAGCGGGCGATCTGACGCCCCGGTCGAAAATCCGCAAGGCTTTCGAAGCCGCCAAGACATCGGCGGCCATCGGCTGTTATTCGGACAGCGCGGCTGACGCCCTCAGCCTTGCCGAAACCGCGCTTCAGAAGGAAGGCCTGTCGCTGTCCCGCGATGCCCGCGAGCCCCTGTCCCGCACCCTTTCCCAGGATCGCGGCCTCGCGCGGCAGGAAATAGAAAAGCTGATACTTTACAAAGGCTTGAAAGACACGCGCCCTGACGGAGAGGATGAGGTTACAGCCGCCGATATCGCCGCCACGCTGGGCGCCATGCAGGATTCCAGCATGGACGACATCATTGAATCCGCCGCCCTGGGCGATGCCCGGTCGGCCGATGCGGCGCTGCGGCGGGCGCTGGCCGCGGGCGGCTCGCCCGTGGGCGTCATTCGCGCCGCCTCCCGGCATATCTCCCGTTTGCATCAGGCCCGGGCCATGATGGATGGCGGGCGCAGCGCGGGCGACGCCATGAAGGCGCTTCGGCCGCCGGTCTTCTTCATGCGCCAACGCGCCTTCGGACAGGCGCTCAATAACTGGCGCAGCGATGCGCTGGAGCGCGCAGCGCAAGCGGTCTATGCGGCCGAGAAACAGGCCAAGACCAGCGGTCTTCCCGATGACGCGGTGGCGGGAGAGCTGGTCCTGGCGATTGCCAAGCTGGCGCGCTTCAGGCGGTGAGCCGGCGGCACAGATCGTCCAGCTGTTCCAGCGATTTATAGCTGAGGCGCAATTCGCCCGCTTCGCCCTTGTGGCGAATATCCACCGAAAGGCCCAGCGCCGAGGCAATATCGGCTTCCAGCGCCGCGGTATCGGCGTCCTTGCTTTTAGTTGCCGGCTTTTTCTTCTTCGCGGTCTCCGGTTTTCGCGCCAGGTCCTCGACCGCGCGAACCGAAAGCCCTTCCTTCACAACGCGGCGGGCCAGCGCTTCCGGATTATCGGCATTGGCCAGCGCGCGGGCATGGCCCGCGCTCAACGCCCCGTCGGACAGCAGCTTGCGAACCGGCGCCGGAAGCTTCAGCAGGCGCAGCATGTTGGCGACATGAGCGCGTGATTTGCCCACCACATCGGCCACTTCCGCCTGCGTGCGGGAGAAATCCTTCATCAGGCGGTCATAGGCGTCCGCCTCTTCCAGCGGATTGAGGTCCGCCCGCTGGACGTTCTCGATGATCGCAATTTCCAGCGTTTCGGCGTCGGTCAGGCGCCGGATGACCGCTGGAACCTCATGCAGGCCCGCCTTCTGAGCCGCGCGCCAGCGCCGCTCGCCCGCGACAATCTCGAATTCCTCGTCCTCGGTCGGCCGCAGCAGCAACGGCTGCAGCACCCCGCGCTCCTTGATCGAGGCGGACAGGTCCGCCAGATCCTCGGCGTCAAAGGTGCGGCGGGGCTGCGCCGGGTTGGGCCGTATCAGCTCAATCGGAATCTGCCGCGCGCCCTCGAGAATCTCGCGGCTTTCTTTCGGCAATTCCTCACGTTCGGCTTCCGGCTCGCTCAACAGCGCCGAGAGGCCCCGGCCGAGACCGCGCGTGCGTTGTTTCTCGCTCATGCCGCCTCCGCTTCGCTGGGCTGCCGGCGCAACAGCTCGCGCGCCATGCGCAAATAGGCGCGGCTGCCGGCGCATTCATAATCATAGACAATGGCCGGTTTGCCGAAGGACGGCGCTTCGGACACGCGGACATTGCGCGGAATTACCGTCTCGAAGACCTTTTCGCCGAAATAGTCGCGCACATCGTCCGCCACCTGGTCGGACAGGCGGTTGCGGCGGTCATGCATGGTCAGCACCACGCCCTCGATTTCCAGATCCGGATTCAGGCTGGACCGCACCAGCTCGATCGTCCGCATCAGCTGGGTCAGCCCCTCCAGCGCGAAAAACTCGCATTGCAGCGGCACCAGAACGGAATCGGCGGCCGTCATCGCGTTCACGGTCAGCAGGTTCAGCGAAGGCGGGCAGTCGATCAGGATGAAATCATAGCGTTCGGCTTCTTCCCGGGCGACCATGCGGTCGCGCCGGTCTATTGCATGCTTCAAACGGTAGGAACGCCGCGGTGTGGAGGCCAGCTCCAGCTCCGCTCCGGAAAGCTCTACGTCAGAGGGCAAAAGGTCGAGATCCGGGATGGAGGATGGCTGAATCGCCTTTTCCAGATCGTATTCGGAAACGACCACGTCATAGGCGGTGATCTTGCGCTTGGCTTTTTCCAGGCCCAGCCCGGTCGAGGCGTTGCCCTGCGGGTCCAGGTCGATCAGCAGAACCTTGCGGCCCGAAGCTGCCAGCGCCGTGCCCAGATTAATGGCCGTAGTGGTTTTCCCCACCCCGCCCTTCTGGTTCGCGATGGCGATGACCTTTGTCCCGTCACTCACGGCGCAGCTCCGTTACGACCAAAATCGCCCCGTCTCCGGTGATACTCGGGATAGGCTTCGCGTCAAAGCGCCAATCCCTGCTGGCGGCCTGCATTTCCTCGCGCCAGCCTTTTCCCTTGGGGAAAACTCCGATCGTGCCGTCGCCCCAGAATGCGAACGCCGCTTCCAGCAAGTCCGGCATTGGCGCGAAGGCGCGGGCCGTCACCACATCGAAACGCTCGGCCGGGACCTGCTGCCAACGCTTTGCGTGCACGCTGGCCCGCGCGCCCGTTTCCCTCACAGCCTCTCTCAGGAAAGCGGATTTTTTGCCATTGGTTTCAACAAGATGGGTCTCTCCCGCCATGGCCGCCGCTTGCATGATTCCAACAGCGATCCCGGGAAACCCGGCCCCGGCGCCGATATCGATCCAGCGCCCCGGCTCAGGCGCGCACTGAAATACCTGAATGGAATCAAGGGCATGGCGGATCCAAAAATCATCCAGCGTTGACCGGCCCACCAGATTCACCCGGCTATTCCAGCGCGTCAGCGCTTCATGCCACGCCTCAAAAGCGTTCAGCGTCTCATCTGAAACGCCGGCTTTCTCCGCAAAGATCTGTTTCTGATCCAAAGTCCCGCTCAGGCCTGCTTGCGGTCATCGCCGCGCTTGCGGACATGCGCCAGCAACGCCGTCAATGCACCCGGCGTCACGCCTTCAATACGCCCCGCCTGACCCAGCGTTACAGGACGCGCGCGCTCCAGCTTCTCGCGAACCTCATTGGACAGGCCGCCGACACGCCCATAATCCAGATCGGCCGGAATTTGCAGCGACTCGTCACGCTTGAGAGCCACGATGTCGGCCTCCTGGCGCTCCATGTATCCGGCATAGACCGACTCGATCTCGATCTGCTCCGCCACATCGGACCGCCATTCGGCGATTTCAGGCCAGACCCGCGCCAGATCGCTTAGCGCGACATCGGGATAAGCCAGCAGGTCCAGCAGATTGCGGCGCTGCCCGTCCTGATTGACGCCCAGCCCGTGCCGCCGCGCCTGATTGGGTGTCAGCGATTTTTCCTTCGCGAAAGCCCGCGCGGCTTCAAGCGCGGTTTGTTTCACGTGAAACATGCGCGCCCGCTCTTGCCCGACACAGCCGATCGCTTCGCCCAGTCCCGTCAGCCGCTGGTCTGCATTATCAGCGCGCAGGCGCAGCCGGTATTCGGCGCGGGAGGTGAACATACGATAGGGCTCGGTAACGCCGCGGGTGACCAGATCATCGATCATCACCCCCAGATAGGCTTCCGAGCGGTCAAAGATGACCGCGTCACCGCCAGACGCCTTGCGCGCCGCGTTCAATCCGGCCGCGAGGCCTTGCGCGCCGGCCTCTTCATACCCGGTCGTGCCGTTGATCTGCCCGGCCAGGAACAGACCCGCCAAACGCTTCACCTCCAACGAGGGGTAAAGCTCGCGCGGATCGACATAGTCATACTCGATGGCATAGCCGTGGCGCTTTACTTTTGCATTCTCGAGCCCCGGAATCGTTCTCAGGAAGGCGCCCTGAACATCTTCGGGCAGCGAGGTGGAAATGCCGTTCGGATAGACGGTGTCATCATCCAGTCCTTCCGGCTCCAGAAAGATCTGGTGGCGCGAGCGATCGGCAAATTTGACGACCTTGTCTTCGATCGAGGGGCAATAGCGCGGCCCGCGGCCCGCGACGCTGCCGCTATAAACCGCTGATTTTCCTATGTTTTCATCGATAATGCGATGTGTTTCCGCATTCGTATAGGTAATCCCGCAAGCAATCTGCGGCACGGTGATCCGTTCGGTCATAAAGGAGAACGGAACCGGATCCGCGTCGGCTTCCTGACGCTCCAGACTGTCCCAGTCTATGGTGGATCCATCCAGCCGCGCGGGCGTGCCGGTTTTAAGGCGGCCCATATCCAAGCCCAGCGCATATAGCCGCTCGCCCAGCGTTACCGCCGGCTTCTCGCCCGCCCGGCCCGCAGGAATCCGCCGCTCGCCGATATGGATCATGCCGCGGAGGAACGTTCCGGTGGTCAGGACAACCGCGCCCGAGCGATATTCCGCCCCGCTCTCGCAGATCACGCCGGCCGTGCGGCCGCCCTCAACGATCAAGTCGTCCACCGCGTCGGCGATCACGGTCAGATTCTCTGTCCCGGCGATCTCCTTCTGCATGGCGCTGCGGTAAAGGGCGCGGTCCGACTGGGTGCGCGGGCCGCGCACGGCCGGGCCTTTGGAGCGGTTCAAAAGCCGGAACTGTATGCCCGATACATCCGCCACCCGCCCCATGAGTCCGTCCAGCGCATCGATCTCGCGCACCAGATGGCCTTTGCCGAGCCCGCCAATGGCCGGGTTGCAGGACATTTCACCGATTGTCTCAAGCTTGTGCGTCAGCAAAAGCGTCGCCGCGCCCATCCGCGCAGACGCCGCCGCAGCTTCGCAGCCGGCATGGCCGCCGCCGATTATTATGACGTCGTATGAATTAGGCGCGCTCATCAGGCGCTTGATATACGTCGAGGGGTTTTCCGCGCAAGGCAAAGGCGCCGCGCAATCTTCAGTCCCGCGCCAGCTTGCCGGCCGGTGTTTCACGTGAAACGCTCGGCCGATCCATCAACAGGGGTAAATCATGGTCCAGACCGCTCTTGCTTTTCTTGCCCTCGCAGCCTCCGGTACCGCCGCGCAGGCAATACAGAATCCGGCCTTCCATCCCGGTCCCCTGTTCCCCCAATACAGCCAGGTCGCAACCGTGGAGACGGCGCGACCGCTTCCCGACAACGCCGCCTTCAAAGTGGCCTTCGATATTGCCGAACGCGCGGACCCTGGCGAGCTTAATCGCGCGCTGGTCAGCGCAACGCGATTTATCGATATGCATGTCGAGAACGGCGTCCCTGAAGCGAATATCCAGCTCGCGCTCGTCATTCATGGCGGCGCGGTGAAAGATTTGACCCGTACGGATGTTTACGAGGCCGGGGCCGGCGAACCCAATGCTAACGCCGAGCTTGTCGCCGCTCTGCTGGATTATGGCGTCAGCATTGAGGTTTGCGGCCAGAGCGCGGCGGCTCAGGGCGTTTCGGCCAATGATCTGCTTCCCGGCGTTGAAATGGCTCTATCGGCAATGACGGCCCACGCATTGCTGCAACAGGACGGATATACGCTCAATCCGTTTTGACGGCCCTTTTGTTTCACGTGAAACATTCTGGACTGCCTCAGACCGGATGTTTCACGTGAAACACTCTATTTCCCGATACAAAAGCGGCCGAAGATCTCGCCCAGAACGTCTTCCACGTCCACGCGCCCGGTAATCTCTTCCAGTGCGCGCGCGGCAAGCCTCAAATCTTCCCCAGCCAGTTCCGGCGCATCCGAGAGACGCATCCGTCCGCGCTCAAGTGCCTCAAGCGCCCGCAGCACGCCGCGCCTGTGCCGTTGCCGCGTCAGACTTGGCGCGCCGGCGCCGCCCAGAACGCTTGTCACCCGCCGGGTCAGGTCCGCCTCCAGCGCCTCGACCCCCTCGCCCGTCAGGGCGGATATGTGGATTGACTCGTCCTGGCGCGCGGGGGCCGCGTCGCACTTGTTCCAGACCAGTATGTCATCGGACTTCAAGCGTGATCGGACGGCCTCTGCCGTTTGCGGATCCGCCGCATCGGCCACGCCTATGCGCAAATCGGCATTCTCCGCGCGCTCCAGCGCCCGCCGCACGCCTTCAGCTTCAATCCGGTCCGCGGTTTCGCGCAGCCCCGCCGTATCGGCGACGATGACAGGATAGCCGCCGAGATTGAGATGAACTTCGACAATATCGCGCGTCGTGCCGGGAATTTCGGTGACAATCGCCGCCTCCCGCCGCGAAAGCCGGTTGAGCAAGCTTGATTTCCCGGCATTGGGCGGACCAATCAGCGCAATGCGGTAGCCGTCCCGCACCCGTTCGCCGCGATGGGCGTCGTCCAGGTGCGCCTTGAGTGCGTTGACCAACGCGTCCAGCTCCGGCCCGGCCCGGCCGGCGAGCGCGTCCGGAACGTCGCTCTCGTCAGGAAAATCGATTTCCGCTTCGACCTGCGCCGTCACGGCCAGCAACCGGTCCCGCCAGTCGGAATAGATGTCCTTCAATGCGCCGGACATCTGACGCAGCGCCTGATCGCGTTGAGCCGCGGTCTCCGCATTGACCAGGTCGGCCAGTCCTTCGGCCTCCGTCAGGTCCATCTTCCCGTGCTCGAAAGCCCGGCGCGTGAATTCCCCCGGCCCGGCCTGCCGCAAGCCAATGGCTTCAAAGGCTTCCGCCATCGCCTCGATTACCGCCGGGCCGCCATGCACGTGAAACTCGGCGACATCTTCTCCGGTAAAACTCCCGGGCGCGGGAAACCAGAGCGTCAGCCCCCGATCAATCAGCCCGGCCTGACCTTCAATTCTGGTCAACCGCGCGGCGCGCGGCGCGCCCCGTTCTCCGGTCAGACGCTCCAGCGCCGGCCCGGCTTCCGGGCCGCTGACACGCATCACGGCAACACCGGCGCGGCCGGGCGCCGTGGCCAGAGCATAGATCGTGGGCCGCGTCACTTCCTGGAAGAGGCTCCGCCGGAAGCGGCCCGCATGAGATCCAGGAACTGGTCCGACATCTGCCCGCCAAAACTCATCCAGTGCCGCATCAGAGCTTCCGGCTCCATCATTTCCATATTGGCGCCCATGCGTTTGCTCATCTCTTCGACCAGTTGCTTGTTCAGCGGCTCCACATCGGGCAGACCGAAGAAACTGCGGGCCTCCTGGGGCGTACAGTCGATATCGACAGTGACTTTCATCGCGGCGCCATCCTTTCGCGCTAGTGCTCGGCAGACCTTATGTAGCCTGTTCGGCGGGAGAATGAACCATATGCGCGCTGCCTGCCTCATCGCCATCACGATATTTATCGCCGCCTGCGGCCGTCCTTCGGACCCGCGCATATCGCTTGGAGCGGCGGCCGATGATGCGGGCGGCCCGGCCTTTTTTGCATGCCTGCGCGAAAATAACGTTACCCTGCTGGCGGCTCATCGAGGCGGGCCATCGTCCGCATATCCCGAAAATGCGCTGGAAACTTTCGCCGCGGTCACGGCCAGCGCGCCCGTTCTGCTGGAAATTGATATTCGGCAAGGCCCCGATGAGACGCTTTATCTTCTCCATGACGCCACGCTGGACCGGACGACCACCGGCGCCGGACCATTGCAGCGTGTTTCACGTGAAACACTCGACGCCATAAAGCTCCGTGACAACGACGGGCGCGCGACCGGCTTTTCCGTCCCGGCCTTGTCTGATGCTTTGGACTGGGCGGACGGAACCGCCATCCTGGAGCTGGACATAAAGGATACGCCGCTGGAACCCGTTCTTGAAGCGATCGCCCAAGCCGGCGCGCGTGAGGAGGTTGTCATCATCGCAGACGATCTGGAAGAGGCGCGCAGAATCCACGCGCTGGACTCCGCGCTTATGATTTCCGCCCCGATATATAGTCAGAGCGATCTGGACGACGTGCTCGAATATGGACCCCCCGCGAGCAATCTCCTGGCCTGGACCGGAACCCGCGCGCCAGACTTCACGCTTTGGAAAAATATAAAAAGCCACGATATTTCAATCATTTACGGCGCATTAGGACGTTTCGACGCCGCGCAATTGCAACGCGCGCGCAACGCCGGCGCGAGCCTCATTGTGACCGATCACTGGCGCCGCGCGGCGCGAACGCTCTATGGCGCAGACATGCAGCCCGATTCTTTTTCCTGCGCCGCGCCCTAGTCCGCCGCTGCGGCTTTCCATCCCTCGCGCGCCGTCAGACGCTCCCAGTAATCCATGATCGCCGGGGTCGCCGTCGGCTCCAGCTTGCCGATCAGCTTGAGCAGGAACAGCATATAGCCGACCGATATGTCCGCCGCCGTGAAGCGGTCCGCGGCCAGCCAGTCATGGCCCTTCAGCCCGTGATCGATCACGCCCAGGCATTTGCGCGTTTCCGCTTCCGCCCATTTTGCGATGCCCGGAACCCGCTGCTCCTCCGGCAGAAGCGCGGTGTGTCCCAGTAGCATCGACACATAGATATTCATGCCGGATTCGCCGAAATGCAGATATTGCAGATAATCCGGATAGGCCGCATCCTCCGCCATAGGCGCAAGCTCGGTTGGTCCGTAACGCCTTGTAATATATTGTAAAATTGCAATAGACTCGACCATCACGACATCGCCGTCCTTGATGGCGGGCACTTTCTGGAGCGGCGTGATCTTCCGATAGTCCTCGCCGCCAACATCGCCGCGCGTGAACTCCACACGGTGAAGGTCATAATCCAGGCCCATCTCCTCCAGAAGCCAGCGGACGCGGATCGAGCGGGTGCGGGGCGCATGGAAAATCGTGATTGTCATGACGGCGAACCTTTCTTGGTGCTGGCCTTGGCATCGCCTATAGGACGCTCCGCGCCGCCGGTTCAAGTCGGACCGGTTCGATACCGATGACCAGAAGAGGCCGGAAACCCGTGGAAACGACAACAGACCAGACCGACATCGAAGAGGATGACGGCCAGTCCTGGTATTACCGGATCGAGCTTGAGCCCGGAGACATGACCCCCGGAAAACCGCGCATGACCCTGGCCATGCTGCGCGAAACCCTGAAACGGATTGATCTTTCCGGCGCGCGCTGCCTCGATATCGGAACCCAGGAAGCCGCCGGCGCGGTGTCGATGATGCGCCTCGGCGCCGAAGAAGTCGTCGCCTATGACCGGTTGGACCTGGCAGACCGGATCAGCGCCGTCTCCCGGGCCTATGAAACGCCCGTCACCTATCTGGGCGGGCATTTCTTTCAGGACCTCAAGCGCGTGATGGGCGATCGCAATGTCGCCCCGGTGTTTGATTTCGTGAATTTTGCCGGCGTGCTTTATCACATGATGGATCCGCTGGCCGGCATCGCCATGGCGCGGTCCTTCCTGCGCGAAAATGGCGTCATGCTGATCGAGACTTCGGTCTCCGTGACCAATAATTTCAATATGAAATTCAATTACCGCGGCCAGCTTTATCCCGGCTCGAACTATTTCCAGGTCAGCGCCCGCACCCTCGATTACTGGGTGCGCATGTTCCGCATGCGGATTGAGGACGTCATATGGCGCGGCGCGGATGATGTCTGCCGCGTCGTCCTTGTCTGCCGGGCCACGAATGAGCCCGTCATCGGCTATGAGGATACCTGGGCGCTCAAACGCTTTCACGAGATGGACGCCGCCGCCTACGGTCTGGATTACGACGCCCTGAAAAGCAGCGCGGCCGGTCCGGCCTTCGATCTGTTCGACCACGACCGGCACGACAAGCAGAACCTTGTCGACCGCGAGGCGCGCTCAGCGATGATTTTCGGAACGATCAAGCGAACCGGCGCCTATCAGCATGACCCGGCGCTGGAGGAGTTGCGGCTGGATCACGCCTGGTAGCGCGCGCCAGCCGCCGAAAGGCCCCCGCCCTTATCAGGTATTCATGCTCTCGAAGAAATCGTCGTTGGTCTTCGAGCTCTTGAGCTTGTCGATGAGGAATTCGATGGCGTCCATCGTGCCCATCGGATTGAGGATCCGCCGCAGGATATACATCTTCTGCAGGTGCTCCTTGGGAACCAGGAGCTCCTCTTTCCGGGTCCCGGACTTGGTCAGGTCGATGGCCGGGAAGACTCGCTTGTCCGCGACCTTGCGGTCCAGAACCAGCTCGGAGTTGCCGGTGCCTTTGAACTCTTCGAAGATCACCTCGTCCATGCGCGAACCGGTATCGATCAGCGCCGTGGCGATGATGGTCAGCGAGCCGCCTTCCTCGATGTTCCGCGCCGCGCCGAAGAAGCGTTTCGGACGCTGCAGGGCGTTGGCGTCCACGCCGCCCGTCAGCACCTTGCCGGAGCTCGGAACCACGGTGTTATAGGCGCGGCCAAGGCGCGTGATGGAGTCCAGAAGGATCACCACGTCGCGGCCATGCTCGACCAGGCGCTTGGCCTTCTCGATCACCATTTCGGCGACCGCCACGTGCCGCGTCGCCGGCTCGTCAAAGGTGGAGGACACGACCTCGCCCTTCACCGTGCGCTGCATGTCGGTCACTTCTTCCGGCCGCTCGTCGATCAGCAGCACGATCAGGAAGCATTCGGGGTGATTTTCCGCGATGGATTTGGCGATGTTCTGCAGCATCACCGTCTTACCGGTGCGCGGCGGGGCCACGACCAGGCAACGCTGACCCTTGCCCAGCGGCGCGGCGATATCAATCACGCGCGCGGACTTGTCCTTCACCGTCGGATCGTTGGATTCCAGATGGAATCGCTCATCCGGGTAAAGCGGCGTCAGATTGTCGAAATTGACCTTGTGACGGGCCTTTTCCGGCTCTTGGAAATTGATCTTGTGGATCTTGAGCAGCGCGAAATAGCGTTCGCCGTCGCGCGGCGAGCGGATGGACCCTTCCACCGTGTCACCGGTGCGAAGCGCAAAACGCCGGATCTGCGCCGGGGAGACATAGATATCGTCCGGTCCGGGAAGATAATTGGCTTCCGGCGAGCGCAGGAAGCCGAAGCCGTCCTGCAGCACTTCCAGAACGCCCTCGCCATGGATGTGGACATCGCGTTCGGCCAGTTCCTTCAGGATGGCGAACATCATGTCCTGCCGGCGCATATTGGAGGCGTTCTCGACCTCCAGACGCTCGGCGAATGTCAGCAGCTCGGTGGGAGATTTCTCTTTCAGCTCGTTGAGCTGGATCATCTCCGGAAGATCCGCGTCGCGAATCTTCTTCGGCCGGTCTATCGGCTCGTCTTCACCGTCAAAATCCTCGTCTTCATCGTCCCCGTCGAAGTCGTCTTCGTCATCCAGGACGGAGTCGTCGGTATCGTCTTTGCTCATTGTCTCTTGAGGCTAGCTGTCTTTGGAGTCAGCGCATCGGGACCCGTCGGGCCGCCGATTATTATTATGAGGGCGGCCTTCTTCACGAACCGGATTGTTCGCAGACCGTCTGTTTTTTTCAGATTGTGGGCAGGGATTCGATTATCCCCCGCACCGATTGGAACGCCATCATAAAGGCTAGGGCTTTGCTCAAACCACGACTTGGCGTCTGCGTCAAGACGTTAGCGAAGCCAGACCACCGCAACCAGCACGATAGCAATTGTCATAAGCGCCGGAATCTCGTTCAGCATGCGCCAGCGCCGCTCGCTCAGCGGCCGTTCGCCGCGCGCGAATTTCTTCTGCGCGCCGGCATAGAAACCATGAACGCCCGACATGGCGAGAACCAGAAGGAATTTCGCGCTCCACCAGGGCGAGGCAAAAATGGACCAGCCATTCGCCCGCTCCGCATTGGCGAAGATCAGCAGAATCCCGAACGTCCAGGTCGCGATCATCGCCGGGTTGATGATCACTTTCAGCAGCTTTCGCTCCTGCGTCAGAAGCGAGGATTCCAGCTCCCCACCTTTTTGCGCCGTATGGTGATACACAAAAAGGCGCGGCAGATAGAGCATCCCCGCCATCCAGAAAATCACGCTGATAATGTGCAGCGCCCGAAGCGGGTCGTAGAACAGGCCGGTCCAACTCATGCGCTCATCCTACACGGACAATGGCCGGCGTCAGCCGGGCAAATGCGCGCGCCGCCCGGCGGTTTAAGGCCGGCTTCGCCTTCCAGTGCGCGAAGCGTCAGGGCAGATAGCGCCTCTATAAATTCTGCGTCGTCGCCCAGCGCCGGCACGCGATGATAGGCCTTGGCGCCGTGCTCTTCGGCCAGTTCGCGATATTCCACGTCCAGCTCCACCAGCGTCTCGATATGTTCGGACACAAATGCAATCGGCGTAAGGATGATCGCCTTGCCATCCGCCGCAGCGCGCGCAACTTCATCATCGGTTGACGGGCCAATCCATTCCAGCGGCCCGACACGGCTTTGGTAGCAGATCGCCCAGTCCCGTATTTCCGGCAGTTTTCCGGCAATCGCGTGAACCGTCTGTTCAACCTGCCAGGGATAGGGATCGCCCTTGTCGACCGTCTTCCTGGGCAGGCCGTGCGCGGAAAACAGAAGCCGGGCATTTTCCGGTTGTCTCGCCTTCTCGAAGGTCTCCCGGATCAGTCTCACATGCGCGTCGATAAAGGCGTCTTCCGCGGGATAACAACAAACGCGGCGGTCCGCCGGCCCTTTATAAACGCGGTCCCATTCGCCAAACGCGGTTTCGGTCGTGGTGATTGAAAAATGCGGATACAGCGGCAGCAACACCACCTCGTCCGCCTCCCACTCCCTGACCGCCCTGGCCGCCTCCGCCACAAACGGCTTCCAGTAACGCATCCCTATGAAGCATTTGTACGTGGCGCCGGGATCCTCCGCCGCCAGACGCGCTTCCAGCGCCGCGGCCTGTTTTTCGGTTTCGGGGCGCAGCGGCGATCCACCGCCCATCATGGCGTAATTCTTTTTTGCAGACGGCGCGCGAAGCGTGGAGATCAGCCCCGCCAGCGCCGTGCGCGCGATCCAGGGCAGATCGGTGATCGCTCTGTCCCGAAACAGATTGAACAGGAAGGGCCGCACGGTCTCCGGATTATCCGGCCCGCCCAGATTGAACAGGACAATCGCGACCTTCTTTTTACCGGCCATGCCCGGTCACCCGATCCACCAGCCGCGCCATGTGCTCAATCGGGGTTTGCGGCGTTATGCCGTGGCCCAGATTGAAAATATGCGGTCCGCCGGAAAATGTTTCGATGATCTCGTCAATGCTACGATCCATGTCCGCGCCCCCGGCCAGAAGCAGCGCAGAATCCAGATTTCCCTGTACCGGTTTGATGTTCTGAAGATGATCGCGCGCCCATCCCAGAGCCATGCCCTGGTCTATCGCCACAACATCAACCCCGGTTTCGCGCGCATATTTCTCGGCCAGCGGACCTGCGCCGCGGGGGAATCCGATGATCGGCTGCGTTATCCCTCGCGCCCGCAGGCCATCCACAATAGTTTTCGCCGGCCGGATCACCACGCGATCAAACAATGCCTCGGGCAGTCCCGAGGCCCAGGAATCGAAAATTTTCAGGATGTCGGCCCCGGACTCCGCCTGCATGGCCAGATAATCAATGCTCGCCTCGGCCAGCTTGTCGATCAGCGCGTCGAAACTTTCCGGATCCCGCCACGCCCAGACCCGCGCCGTCCACTGGTCCTTGGACCCGGCCCCTTCCGCCATATAGGTCGCCACGGTCCAGGGCGCTCCGGCAAAACCGATCAGCGCCTTGTCGGCCGCCAACGCCTCGCGCACGCGCGCCAAGGACTCGCCCACCGCGGACAATCGCTTGCCCATATCGGCCGGATCCAGCTTCGCCACATCGTCCGCGCCCGTCAGGGGCGTCATTTTCGGGCCTTCGCCCTTCACGAAATGCACGCCGCAATCCATCGCGTAGGGGATCAGCAGGATATCCGCGAATATGATCGCCGCATCCAGATCGAAGCGCCGCATCGGCTGCAGGGTCGCCTCCGCCGCCATTTCCGGGTTCAGGCAGAAATCGACAAAGCTTTTCGATTTCGCTCTCAGCTCCCGATACTCGGGAAGATAGCGTCCCGCCTGGCGCATTACCCAGATCGGAGGGCGTTCGGTCGTCTGGCCCTTTGCGGCCCGGATCATCAAAGTTTCGCTCATGAATGCCGACATAGAGGGCGCATCCCTTCTCGGCAATTCTCACAGACTGAAATCCACCTCTCCTTTCCTCCTTAAAGAATTTAAAAGAATGGAATTGGTGGAAGAGGTCCGGTGCGAGTCCGGCGCCGAATCCGGCGCCCAGAGGATTCTCACAGATCCATCAAACGTCGCAGAACTGACAGAGTCAGAAAATTCACAGCGTGTGAATCACAGGCAAAACCGGAAATCGCCTTTCCATTGAAAGAGCAAACTTCCATCCCGGGCTGTGAATACGGTCGGGGACAGTTTTACCGGCGCCCGGACTTCACGATTCTCTCCGCCGCGCCTTATCCCTGTGTGCGACTCCTTGAATCTTGGGGCGCAGCGTTCTTGAGTATGTTCGTAAACGAGCTGCGGATCGCGCCGCCGGCCCCGGGCAGACCTGGCTTTAACGTTTTATTAACAGTCTCCATCCCCAAGGCGTCCATGACCGATCCAAAGAACCAGTTTTCGATCTATTTCCATGTCCACCTGGTTTCGGACTCGACCGGCGAGACGCTGATGGCCGTCATGCGCGCCAGTGTCGCCCAGTTTCGCGGGGTTTCCCCGATAGAACATCTCTATGCGCTGGTCCGTTCGCCCCGCCAGCTGGACCGCGTGATGCAGGAGATCGAGGATGCGCCCGGCATCGTCATGTACACGCTTGTGAATAATGAGCTGCGGGCGCAGCTGGAGGCGCGCTGCGCCCAGCTTGGCCTGCCGGCGATTCCCATTCTCGACCCGGCCCTGACCTCCATGGGCCGCTATCTCGGCATAGAGATGTCGTCCCGCGTCGGCGCCCAGCGCACGCTGGACGCGGAATATTACAGCCGGATCGAGGCGCTGAATTACGCCATGGCGCATGATGACGGCGCCAACACCCATGAGTTCGAGGATGCGGATGTCGTGCTGGTCGGCGTCAGCCGGACCTCCAAGACGCCGACCTGCATCTATCTGGCGCAGCGGGGCATCAAGGCCGCAAACATTCCAATCGTTCCCGGCGCTGCCCTGCCGGACGATGTCCTGAATCTCAAGAAACCGCTGGTCGTGGGGCTTACCGCGGCGCCCGAACGGCTGGTCCAGATTCGCCGCAACCGCCTGCTCAGCCTGCATGAGGACCGGTCCACCGATTATGTCGACGAGCATCTGGTGAAGGACGAAACGATCCAGGCCAAGCGCCTGTTCGCCCGCAAGGGATGGTCGATGATCGACGTGACCCGCCGCTCGATCGAGGAAAGCGCCGCCAAGATTCTCAATCTTCTGGCCGACAAGCGCGGCGAGCACACATTGTGAATAACACCTCTGTCATCCTGGCCTCGGGCAGTGCAATCCGGGCGCAGATACTCACCGCCGCCGGTGTCGAGTTCCGGATCGAACGCCCGCAGGTCGATGAAGACGTGCTTAAACGCCGGCATGACGCGCTGGCCGATGGCGCGCTCGCTCTCAAGTTGGCGGAGGAGAAAGCCGCCGAGGTCTCACGCCGCCACGCCGAGCTTTGTCTGGGGGCCGATCAGATCCTGACATTTGAAGGGCGGCGCTATGACAAGGCCGGGACCATGGCCGAGGCGCGCGGCAGGTTGCGGGCCATGCGCGGAAAGCCGCACGAGCTGATTTGCGGCGCGGCGCTGGCAAAGGACGGCGACATTGTCTGGACGCACCTCGCCCGGTCTCACATTCAAATGCGGGATTATTCGGAGGAATTTCTGGACGCCTATCTGGCGGAAGCCGGGGAGGGTATTCTGAAAAGCGTCGCCTGTTACCAGTTTGAGGGGCTTGGCGCGCAACTTTTTGAAAGCGCCGATGCGGACTATTATTCCGTTCTCGGCCTGCCGCTATTGCCTGTTCTTGACGGGCTGCGCGGCCAGGGCGCGCTGAAAACATGACGCGCTGGGCCGCGGTCGCCGGCTGGCCGGTCGATCATTCCCTTTCTCCTTGTCTTCATGGCGCCTGGCTTGAAACCGCTGGCGTAAAGGGCCGCTATGATCGGCTTCCCGCGCCGGAGGACGGGGCGAAAAAGATTCTGAAGACCGCGCTGGCAGACCCCGATTGCGCCGGCCTGAATGTGACCCTGCCGCACAAGGGCCTCGCCCTGCGCCTTGCCGACCGGAAGACGGATGCGGCGAAATCCATCGGCGCGGCCAATCTTCTCTATCGCGATGACGGGAAATGGGTGGCGGACAATACGGACGCGGAGGGATTTCTCTATGGTCTCCGCCGCCAGGCGCCCGAATTCCAGCCGGAACGCGCCGCCGCGCTGGTTCTGGGGGCGGGGGGCGCGGCCCGGGCGGCGGTTTATGCGCTGACTCAGGCGGGCGCCCGGGTCACCATCGCCAACCGGACGGAAAAAAAGGCCAAGCGCCTTGCAAAGGATTTCAAGGCCGGCGTTGCGGCCTGGCCGCCGGATGTTCGCGAGGCCGACCTTCTGGTCAACGCCACTTCCATTGGTCTCGACGGCGCCTCGGCCCCGCCTGTGGATTTTTCCGCCAGCCGCAATGCGCTGATTGTCTATGATCTTGTCTATCGCCCGCTCGAGACGCCGCTTCTGAAGACCGCAAAATCCTCCGGCCGCCGGAGCGTGGACGGCCTCGACATGTTGATCGGGCAGGCGCGGCCCTCCTTTAAGGCTTTCTTCGGGGTAACGCCGCCAGACTTGGACGCACGGCAAATTTTGCTGGAGGCGATGGAGCGGACATGAAGATCGTCGGCCTGACCGGGTCGATCGGCATGGGCAAGACCACCACCGCGAACATGTTCGCCGATGAGGGCGTGCCTGTTTTCGGGGCCGATGCCGCCGTCCATGCGCTCTATGCACGGGGCGGGGACGCCGTCGAACCGATCCGGGGAATATTCCCTGACGCGGTCCGGGACGGCGCGGTAGACCGCAGCGCCCTGGCGGCGCACCTCCATGAAAACCCGCAAGATTTCGAGCGGCTCGAAGAGATCGTGCATCCGCTGGTACAGGCCGCGCGTGCGCAATTTCTGGAAAATTCAAAAGAATCCGGCGCTGATATCGTCATCCTCGACATCCCGCTTCTTTACGAGACAGGCGGCGAGGAACAGCTGGACGCGGTGATCGTGGTCAGCGCGCCGGCGGCGGTGCAAAGAGAGCGTGTCTTGCAGCGGCCCGGCATGACCGAAGAAAAATTCACCGCCATACTGTCGCGTCAGACGCCTGATTCGGAAAAGCGGAAACGGGCGGATTTCGTCATAGAGACCGGGGCGGGTCTCGAAGCGGCGCGGCGTCAGGTTCACGAGGTTCTGGCTGCGCTGAGAGGCGGACACTAGCGGGGAAGGGGCGCGCGAGCACCATGCGGGAAATCGTTTTCGATACCGAAACAACCGGGCTCAGCCCGGCGGACGGCGACCGGATTACCGAGATCGGCTGTGTCGAGGTGATCGATTTCGTTCCCACGGGCCGCGAATATCACTGCTACGTCAATCCGCAGCGCTCCCTGCCGCCCAAGGTCACAGAGATTACCGGGCTGACCGATGAATTTCTGGCCGACAAGCCGCTCTTCGCGGACGTGGTCGAGGATTTCATGGAATTCGTGGGCGACGCCCGCATGGTCGCGCACAATGCGGAGTTCGATAAGGGTTTCGTGAATGCGGAGCTGAACCGGCACGGCCGCTCCGTCCTGCCGCATGAGCGGTTCCACTGCACGCTGGTCATGGCGCGGAAGAAATTCCCGGGTGTCCGCAATTCGCTGGATTCGCTCTGCGACCGGTTCCGCATCTCGCTGGAAACGCGCGACGTTCATGGCGCGCTGGTCGACGCCCGCCTGCTCGCGAAGGTCTATCTGGAGCTGAATGGCGGGCGCGAGCGCCGGCTGGATATTTTCGAGAAGACCGGCGGCGGCGATTCCGGACTGGTCGCCAAGGCCCCGCCGCGGCCCGAGGCTCTTCCGAGCCTTGTTACCGAGCGCGAGCGCGCCGCCCATTCCGCCTTTATCGAGGAAATGGGCGAAAACGCGCTCTGGTCGCTCTATAATGTCTGAAAGCTAGAAGTCTCTAGCTCTCTTCGCCATTGGCCTGTTCGGCGCCGCCGGTTCCATCGCCATTTTCCGCGGCGCCCTGTTGCGCCAGCCGCTGACGGTACAGCGCGGCAAAATCGATCGGCTCCAGCATCAGCGGCGGGAAGCCGCCATCACGCACCAGCTGCGCCACGATATTGCGCGCGAACGGGAACAGCATGCGCGGCGCTTCGATCAGCAGGAAGGGCTGAAGCTGGTCTTGCGGCACGCCGACGAAACGGAACAGACCCGCATAGACAAGCTCGCAGATAAAGGCGACTTCGCCTTCGCGCTCGGCCTTACCCTCGATGCGCAGGGCGACCTCGTTCAGGTCTTCCTCGATATTGCGCACGCCGACATCGACGTTCAGGCTGATCTGCGGCTGGTTCTGGCCGGAGCGCAGAGAGCGCGGGGCCAGCGGATTTTCGAAGGAGGCATCCTTGATATATTGCGCCAGGATCTGGACCTGGGGCTCGTCTTGCGCCGCTTCCGGCTGCTGGTCGGTCTGGGACATGTCTGGTTTCACCACGTCTTGTCGCGCGTCCGGCTGACGCGAAAAGGGCGTCAATTTCCGGGTGGCGCGGATGATTTCGCGAAAGCGCGCCGGGTAGCATGGCTCTGCGTTTCCAGCAACAGACGGGCTGACGTTGCCGCCATAGCCCTTATATAGTGTCCAGCTGTTCGCAACGCGTTTGAATCGAAGGCTCTTGATGCTGTTTCAGATCATCATATTCGCCGCCATCGCCGGTTTCTTCATCTACCGGCTATACTCCGTTCTGGGCCGCCGCACCGGGCATGAACCCGTTCCGGGCAAGGAAGCGAAAGAACCCACGCTGCGCGACGCGAATGTCCGCAGCGAGGGGCCGCGTCCGGCCTTCACCGGCCCGGGCGCCGCCGGGATGGAGGCGATCCGCCGGGCCGATTCCGGCTTCGATCCGGACGAGTTCGTTGAAGGCGCGCGGGGCGCTTACGAGATGATCGTGCAGGCCTTTGCCGAAGGCGACCGCGGCACGCTGAAACGCTTCACCGCCGGCCCGGTCTATGACCGGTATGACGCGGCCATCGCTGAACGCGAAGAAAACAATCAAAGCCAGACCACCGACATTGTCCGCCTCGCCAAGGCGGAAATCGAGGATGCGGAGCTGGACGGCAAGACGGCCCGCGTTTCCGTGCGGTTCGAGGCCGACCTCACCACCATCATCCGCGATGCGGATGGCGAAATTATCGAGGGCGACCCCTCCCGCATCCGCACCGCGCAGGAAATCTGGACGTTTGAGCGCAATACCGGCGCCCGCGATCCAAACTGGGTCCTGGGCCGGGTCCGCCGCGCCTGACGCAAACGATATCTCGACCCGCGGGCGCTGAAGGAGCGAAAGACCGCATGATCCGCCGCAGCCTTCTCGCCTCGCTATGTTTCCTGATGGCCGCCTGCGGCCGCGACGACGCGCCCGAACCAGAGCAACCGGCCGAACCCGAACCCCTCGCGGTCGAGCAGGAAATTCCCGACATCTCGCTGCGCCTCACCGATTTCGAGGCGCTGGACGGCTGGGCGGAGGCGGACGCCGCCGCCGCGCTGACCGCATTCCAGCGTTCCTGCACCCAGATCGCCGCGCGTCCGGATGAAGCGCCGATGAACCCGAAGCGCGACTGGGCCGGGATCGCGGCCGACTGGCGCGCCGCCTGCGAGGCGGCCGCCGCCACGCCGGTGGAGGCCGCCGCCGCCCGCGCATTTTTCCAAACTCATTTCCTGCCGGTGAGCGTGACCGGGCCGGAGAGTGATACCGGCCTTCTCACCGGCTATTACGAACCCGAACTGGTGGTCAGCCGCGCGCGCACCTCTGAGTTTTCCGAACCCATTCTTGGCCGCCCGGAAGACCTTGTCACCGCCGATCTTGGCCTGTTCGACCCGGAACTGGTCGGTCATCGCGTTGTTGGTCAGGTCGAGACCGGCAAGCTCATTCCCTATGACCCGCGCGCGGAAATCTCCACAGATCGCGCGCCGGTGCTGGCCTGGGGCCGTCCGGCGGACGTGTTTTTCCTGCAGGTGCAGGGTTCGGGCCGTATCCGGTTTGACGGCGGCGGCCGTCAGCGCGCGGTGTTTGCCGCCCATAACGGCCTGCCCTACCGGTCCATCGGCCGTGTTCTGATCGACCGGGGCGAGCTGACGCTGTCACAGGCCTCGAAGGCCGGGATCGAACGCTGGATGGACGAGGCAGGCTATGACGCCGCCAAAGCCCTGATGAACGAAAATCCCCGCTATGTCTTTTTCGGCGCGGAGCCGGTGGATGATCCCGCCCGCGGCCCGCGCGGGGCGCAGGGCGCGCCGCTCACCCCGATGGCTAGCATGGCCGTGGACCCCGATTTCCACGCCTATGGCGCCCCCGTTCTCATAAATACCCGCATCCCGCGCCAAGCGGGCGATGCGGAAGCCGAGGCCCGCAGCCTTCTGGTTATCGCCCAGGATACGGGCGGGGCCATCGAAGGTCCGATGCGGGGCGACCTCTTCTTCGGAACCGGCGATCAGGCCGGCGATCTGGCGGGCGTGATGAAGCACCCGGCCCGATGGACCGTGCTTCTGCCCTCGCCCCTGGCCCTGAAGCTGGCCGAACCGGCGACATGACCCGCCGCCGGGATCTGACCCCGGAAGACCGCGCCGTCTGGCGCCGCGTGGCGAGGACCGTCAGCCCGCGCGAGGGCCGCAAACTTCCCGATCCCGAACCTGTTTCAAAGTCTGCAGGCGCGCCAGCCTCAAAGCCGAAGCCGCAAAGGCCCGCCGCCGCGCCGGCGCCCAAGGCTGCGCCGCCGCGCGCCCCCGGGCCGGCGGACGTTTCGGGTGAAAAACGCGTGCGCCGCGGACGAATAGAGGTGGAGGGACGGATCGACCTTCACGGCCTCAATCAGGATCAGGCCCGTGCAGACCTTCTGGACTTCATCGTCCGCGCAAGGGCGCAGGAAAAGCGCACGCTTCTGATTATCACGGGCAAAGGCAAGAGCGGCGAGGGCGTCATACGCCGCCGCTTCCCGGACTGGCTGGCCAGCCCGGATTTCTCCGCCCACGTCTCCGGATACGCCCCCGCCCATGTCCGTCACGGCGGCGGCGGCGCGTTCTACTTAAGGTTGCGACGACTAAAGTAAACTCACCACATATAGAGAGAACGCCCCATATATATGGTGTATAGGGCGTTGACTCTTGGCTGGACTCGCGGAATCGTTGTCCTGAACGCAAAGGGCCGTCAGAAGGTCAGTTCTGACGGCCCGATAAGCGTCTCCGTGCACTCAGTGGGTGAGCAACGGAGCTCCTCTAAGCATTCTGACAGTGAGTCAGGCGAATCAGGAAGTCAAGGCTCCCCACCAACTAACTGGAAAGGAGCCTGACATGGCTGACTACATCGTAGCGTACGACCTCAATAAGGTCGGTCAGAATTACAAGTGCATCACCGGGAAGCTTGAAAACTTGCCTCACTGCCACGCGCAAGGCTCTGTGTGGTTTGTTAACTACTCAGGGTCGGCAGCGGATTTGCGGGATGATCTGAAAGATTGCCTAGACAATAATGACTCGCTGTTTGTTGGCAAGGTTGGCTCTTGGGCCAGCTGGAAAATGAAGTGCGCGAATTGGCTGAATCGGTAAGTGCAAAAAGGATAGCGTGGCCGACATCAGCATGTCGGCCACGCTACTATCTCTACAGCCGGATTCCGGCTTCAGCCGCCAGACGGTCCAGCGGAACTTCCGGCCGGGCGCCGTAATGGCTGATCACTTCAGCCGCGGCGATGGAGCCGAGCGTTCCGCAATCGGCCAGATCCAGCCCGCGCGCATAGCCGGCCAGGAATCCGGCGGCGTAAAGGTCGCCCGCGCCGGTCGCGTCCACCAGCTTCTCGATGGGCCGGGCCTTCACGTGATGGGTCTCCTCGCCGGAGACGATCATCGAGCCCTTCTCCGACCGCGTCAGCGCAACAAGCTTGCAGTCCTTCCGCGCCATTTCCGCGGCGCTGTCGAAATCGGTCTCGTAGAGCGCGGCGATCTCCGCCTCGTTCGCGAACAGGATATCGACATGGTTCTTCACCAGGTGAAGGAAGGAGGCCCGGTGGCGCTCCACGCAGAACGTGTCGGACAGCGTCAGCGCAACATTGCGGTTGGCCGCTTCCGCGGCTTCGGCGGCGCGCACGAAGGCGTGCTTGGCGGCGTCCTTGTCGAACAGATAGCCTTCCATGAAGACGATCTTGGAATCCTTGATCAGCGCGGAATCCACGTCGACCTCTGAAAACTCGACGGACGCGCCCAGGAACGTGCTCATCGAACGCTCGCCGTCCGGCGTCACCGCGATCAGGCAGCGCGCCGTGGACGGCCCGCCCGAGAGCGGCCGCGTCTCGTAATGCACGCCCAGCTTGCGCAGGCCGTCGCCGAAGGACTCGCCCAGACCGTCATCGGCCGTCTTGCCGATATAGGCCGCGTCCAGCCCGAGGGAGGCGATCCCGGCGATGGTGTTGGCGGCGGAGCCGCCGGATTGTTCGGTCTTTTCGCCGAACGCGTCATACAGCTCTTCGGCGCGGTCCTGTTCGATCAGGGTCATGCCGGCCTTGGCGATATCGTGCTTGGCCAGAAAGGCGTCCTCGACCGGGGACAGGACGTCGACAATAGCGTTGCCGACGCCAATCACGTCGAAACGGGGGGTGCTCATGGGAGCAAACTCCAGAAAGATTGCGAATTCAGAAAGTGCGAATAATCGCGCCGAACAAGCCATCCTGCGCGGCCAATTGCAAGGCGGGCTTGGCGCGGCTTGCATATTCCGGTAGCGACCGGACCCATGAAACGCATCGCCTACCTGCTCTCCGCCGACGTCGCCCCGGGCCGTGAGAACCGCCGCGAGGACGCCTGGGAAGTCGAATCCGAACTTTCGGCCCTCAGCCAGTCCGCCCGCCGCGCGGGCCTGACCCTGTTCCCCGAAGTCTGGGACGAGCCGACGGACTGGGCGTCCTATGACGCCGCCGTGGTGCGCGCCGTCTGGGATTACACGAAAAAACCCGAAACCTTCCTGCCTAAAATGGAAGGTATCGCGAAAGAAACCCGGCTTCTCAACCCGGTCGATACGCTGCGCCGGAACATGCAGAAAACCTATCTGATGGATCTGGCGAACAAGGGCGTTCCCTGCCTGCCGACCGTGCGCGCGGACAGCGCGGACGCCGCCAGCATAAACGCCGCTTTCGAGGATCTGGATACAGACGAAGTGGTCGTCAAACCGGTGGTCGGCGCCTGTTCATGGCGTCAGGCGCGCATCAAACAGGGCGAAAGCCTGCCCGGCGCCGATGACCTGCCGCCGGATCAATGCCTGATCCAGCCCTATATGAGCGCGGTCGCCGAAGAGGGCGAAGTCACGCTGATTTTCTATAATGGCCAGCTCAGCCACGGCCTGCTGAAGCGCCCCAAAGACGGCGATTACCGCACCCAGAGCCTGTTCGGCGCCACCGAAGTCTCGCTGCGTCCCAATTTCTCGCAGATCGAGGCCGCGCAGAACGCGCTGGAGGCATGGGGCGAGGAACTCCTCTATGCGCGCGTTGACCTGGTGCGCGGTCCGGGCGGTCAGTGGTTGGTGATGGAGCTGGAGCTGATCGAGCCCTATCTCTATCTGCCCTTCGCCGAAGACGGCGCGGACGCCGCTGCGGACCGCTTCACCAAAGCGCTGGAAGCGCGGCTGCTCTAGATCGCACGGCGCGCCGGGCGTAGAATTCTCCGTCCCATTTCCGGCTGCAGGGAAACGCCATGAAGCGCCTGATTGTCTGCCTGTTCCTCGGTCTCGCCGCTTGCGCTACCGCGCCGGAAACCGGCGCGGACGCCGCGATCACGCTCGAAGAAACCCCGTGTTTCGGCTTCTGCCCGGTCTACACGATGACCCTGCACAGCGACGGCGCCTATGTGCTTGAAGGCGGGCGCAACACCCGCCAGACCGGCCTGCATCGCGGCCAGCTTTCGCCGGAGGCCTATGCCCGCGCGGCCGCGGCGCTGGAAGAAGCCGGATTCGACGCCCGCGACCCGGACATCACCATGGGCAATCCCGCCGCCTGCCGGAATCCCCATACGGACGCGCAGACGGCCAACATCACCTGGTCTAAACGGGCCGGGAAAAAGCGCGTCACCTATTATCAGGGCTGCAACGCCCCGAAGATGCGCAAGGCGCTGGAGGAACTGCGCGCGGCTTTCGATTACGACACTCTGATCGCCAAGCCGCGCGAATAGGGGTCTATTTCTCCGGCTTCGGCGTCTTGTCTCTGTAAAGACAGATATCGGCCACATGGCAGCGCCAGCATTCGGGCTTGCGCGCCTTGCAGACATAACGGCCATGCAGGATCAGCCAGTGATGCGCGCCGTGGAGATACTTCTCCGGCGTGATCTTCATCAGCTTTTCCTCGACCTTGTCGACGGTCTTTCCCGGGGCCAGCCCGGTGCGGTTGGAGACGCGGAAGACATGGGTGTCCACCGCGATCGTGCCTTCGCCGAACGCCTCGGCCAGCACTACATTGGCGGTTTTCCGCCCCACGCCCGGCAGGGCTTCCAGCGCCGCGCGCGTCTGCGGCACCGCCCCGTCATGTTCCTCGACCAGCAGTTTCGACAGGGCGACCACGTTCTTCGCCTTGTTCCGGTAGAGGCCGATCGTCTTGATCTTCTCCTCAACCTGTTCCGGCGTCAGCTTCGCCATCTCTTCCGGCGTGCCGGCCAGCGCGAACAGGCCGGGCGTGGCCTTGTTCACGCCCACATCGGTGGCCTGCGCGGACAGCACCACCGCCACCAGAAGGGTGAACGGATCGCTATAGACCAGCTCCGTCTTCGGCTCGGGCAGGGCCTCGCCCAGCTTCTCGTAAAGCTCGGCCGCCTCGTCCTGCGTCAATCTGCGTCTTTGTCCCATGACGAAAGCCGATAGCCCGCCTATATGCCTCTCTGCAATGGCTGCACGGATGGAAACCCTGCCCGCGGCGCCGGGCCTGCCCTCCCGCCTCACGGGGCGGACCTATATGGACGCCACCCTCGCGCCCAACCGCTCCCTGCCCAATATCGGTTTCGTGGCGCTGATGGGCACGCTGGTCGCGGCCAGTTTTTTCGCCGGGATCGCTTTCGTGTCCATGGGCGCCTGGCCGGTCATCGGGTTTTTCGGGCTGGACGTGCTGCTGGTCTGGGGCGCGTTTCGTCTCTCCTACCGGCAGGGAAGATTGCGGGAACTGGTGCAGGTCACCGCGGAGGGCGCGCAATTCGCCCGCATTGCGCCCAACGGATATGCCCGCCACTGGCGCGTGGCGCCCCAGCTCGCCCGGGTGCAGGTGGACAGGCCGATGAAGCATGAAGGTCAGGTCTGCGTCACGATCTCGGGCAAGACGCTGGTCCTTGGCGCCTTTCTTTCCCCCGAGGAACGCGAGGCCTTTGGCGACGCGCTGGGCCGCGCCTTTGCGGACGCCCGGGCGGAACGCGCCTGAAACGGCGCAAGGTTCGGGTCGCCGCGCATCATTGGCGCCCGTAACTTCATCCGCGACGGCCCTTCCCGCCCTACCGGGACGGGCGCTACAAGCAAGATGATAAAGCCATGACCACGACCACCATGACGCAACCCTCCGCCGCCAACGATCTGGATCAGGCCCGCCGCGACTATGAGCGCGTGACCACGGCGCTGAAATATCTTGAGGAAAACTGGCGCGACCGGCCCTCTTTCGAGGACGCGGCGCGTCAGGCCGGGGTCAGCCCGCATCATTTCCACCGCACCTTCGCCCGCTGGACCGGCACCAGTCCCAAGCGGTTTTCAGACGCGCTGACCCACGCCTTCTCCCGCTCCCTGCTCGCGGACGGCGCCTCCATTCTGGAGGCGGCTCTGGAGTCGGGGCTCTCCGGCCCCTCGCGGCTGCATGATCTCTATATCGCGCAGGAGGCCGTGACGCCGGGCGACGCGAAGCGCCGGGGTCAGGGCCTGACATTCCGTCTCGGCCGCGCCGACACTCCGTTCGGGATCGGCGTTTTCCTGATCGCGCCGCGCGGACTTTCCGCGCTGGCCTTTGCCGATAAGGGCGCGGAGGAAGCGGCGGAAACGGACCTGACATTCCGTTACCCCGCCGCCGAATTTGTACGCGATGACGCCGCCGCCGCAGAATACGCCGCACGCATTTTTGCCGGCGAGCGCACCCCGCTCGCCCTCTATGGCTCGGATTTCCAGCGTCAGGTCTGGCGCGCGCTTCTGGCTATCCCGCCGGGCAAGGCGGTGGCCTATGGCGACATCGCCGCGGCCATCGGCAAGCCCTCGGCGGCGCGGGCGGTCGGCGCGGCGGTGGGGCGCAACCCGGTCTCCTGGCTGATTCCGTGTCACCGCGCCCTCTCGTCAGACGCCCGCCTGACCGGCTATCACTGGGGCGTCGACCGCAAGCGGGCCATGCTGGCCTTCGAAAGCTTCAGGGAGCTTCACGCCGCGTGATATCCTATTTCCTTCCGGCCTTTTTCGTTCTTTTCGCGATTTTCGTGCTGGGCCTGACTGTCGTGACCTGGTTCATGCGGCGCGGCGCCCTGCGCGACGCGGACGAGGTCTATGACAAAAGATGCGAGGATTCCCCCGCCTCACTGCGCGGGCTGGACCGGGACGGATTCCGCGCCGCCTTCATGCGCGCGCACGGCCCGCGCGGGCAGATCTTCATGGCGGCGGGCCTTGCCGGGGTTCTGGTGCTAACCCCCGCCGTCATGGCGCTTCTGGACGCGATCTGGCGCTTTTTCTGGCTGCGCGCGGAAACCCCGGCTTTCTACGCGCCGGGGGTTCTGATGTGGCAGTTCTACATGTTCTTCGGGATGATCGGCCTGTGGGCGGTCATCGTCGCGCTCGCCGCGCGCTTCTACCACCGCAAGCCCCGCGGCTCGATTGACGAGGAAATCATCCGCGAGGCCGCTGACCGCAAGACCCGGGACGCTTGAGGATGGGCTTTCTGCACACCATGGTCCGTATCCGCGACGTGGACGAGTCGCTGCGCTTCTATTGCGAGGGCCTCGGCCTGAAAGAGGTGCGGCGCTCGGACAGCGAGGCCGGGCGCTTCACCCTGATCTTCCTTGCCCATCCGGACGATATCGCGGCCTCGGGCCTGAAGGGCGACGAATATCCGCTGCCCGAAGGTCTGCCGATGATCGAGATGACCCATAACTGGGATCCGGAAGACTATGAGGGCGGACGCAATTTCGGCCACGTCGCCTATCGCGTGGCGGATGTCTACGCCCTCTGCGACCATCTTCAGTCCATGGGCTACGCGATCAACCGGCCGCCGCGCGACGGCTATATGGCCTTTGTCCGCTCGCCGGACGGCATATCGGTCGAACTGCTCCAGCGCGGCGAAAAACTGCCGCCGAAAGAGCCCTGGTCCTCGATGGAAAATACCGGAAGCTGGTAACGCGGCGAGCCCTAATCGGTATCGAACCGAGTCGCGCCGTCCTCGGGCAATTCGTAATAATCGCCCTGTGACTCCAGGAAGATGTGCTCGCCGGTTTTTAACCCCGTGGGCCGTTCCAGCGCGCCGGCCGCGATGGCGATGCGATCCTTGTGTTCATCCAGCCCATCCGCATGCCAGAACAGTGACGACCCGCAGACCCCGCAGAAGCCGCGCCGTGCGAAGTCGGACGCCCGGTACCATCGAAGCGAATCCTCGGCGTCCAGTATCTCGAGATCATCCAGCGCGGAATTCACGCTTGCCCAATAGTGTCCGGACCATTGTCGGCACTGGCCGCAATGGCAGGCGCTGACATCCTTCAGCGGCCCCGCGACGTCGAACTTCACCGCGCCGCACAGGCACTGACCCCGGTGCATCTCGCTCATTGTTTCAATCCCAACACATCCTGCATATCGTAAAGCCCGGGTTTCTGTCCGGCCGCCCAAAGCGCCGCTTTCAGCGCGCCTTCGGCGAAAATGGACCGGTCCAGGGCGGTATGACCCAGTAATACCCGCTCGGTCTCAGACGTGAATGTGATTTCATGTTCACCAACTATGCCACCCGCGCGGCTGACCTGGAAGCCGATCTTGCCTTCCTTGCGCGGGCCTGTCTGACCATAGCGCGCATATTCAGCCAGCGCGTCCAGGCTGGCGTTCCGGCCGCGGGCCGCCGCCCGGCCCAGCATCAGCGCGGTGCCGGAGGGCGCATCGGCCTTGCGGCGATGATGGGTCTCCGAAATCTCGATGTCCCAGTCCTCGCCCAGCGCCTTCGCCGCAGTCTCCGCCAGCGCCGTCAGCAGGTTCACGCCCAGAGAAAAATTCCCGGCCGCCACGATGGCCCGGTCCTGCGCGGCGGCTTCCATCGTCTTGCTCTGCTCGCGGTCATACCCGGTCGTACCGGTGATGAAGGCGCAACCTTCCGGCAGGACGCCCAGCATCTTGATCGCCGCGTCCGGCGCGGAGAAATCGATTACCGCCTGCGCGTCTGTGAACGCCGATTCATCGCTGACCGTGGCGATGCCCAGCCGGTCCAGCCCGCCGATCCGGCCCAGATCCTCGCCTTCGCTTTCCGATCCCGGGCGCACGGACCCGCCGATCAGCGTTATATTCTTCATGGCATGGGCGGCGCGGATGACTTCCCGGCCCATGCGCCCGCCTGCGCCATTGATTGCGATCTTCAAGCTCATGGCGCGGACTGTAATCGTCTGACCCGCCGCTGCCTAGCGGGCCATCTCCATCACGATGCGTTCGGCCATCGCAGACCCGAACCACGGGACAATCGGGATCAGGATATAGAGGAAAAAGCGCGTGGTGACCGGCGCGGAAACCGGCCAGTCCGGCGATGCCCGGACGGCCTGTTCATAGGCCGCGAGCCCGCCCAGGCGCTGCGCCGCGCCCGCATCGCCGTCCAGCGCCCCGCTTCGCGCCTCCCGCATTGCCGCGTGCAGCCGGTCCAGCTCGGTCTCCTTGGCCTTGCGGATTTCCCCTCGCACCGCTGTCAGCGGCCCGATCAGAGAGGACAGCGCACCGCCAATTGCGACGACCGCAGTCAGTACGGCCCCGATGCTGCCCACGCCGTGTACGAAGAACAGCATGATAATCGCCGCCATCAGAAACCAGGTCAGCGCCCCGCGCAGCGCCAGCCGCCCGAACACGAAACTCCGCTCGGGGCGCAGCGTATCGTGGCGATAGCCCTCCCGCGCGGCGCGGCGCATCACCCCGTCGGACAGTTGTGAACTGACAAAGGCGCGGAACAGCAGGCCAATGGAAAGCGGAATAAAGATCGTGAACCATATCCGGGACGCGGTCAGCAGCGCGGCCAGATCCTCGCCGTCCGCCTCCAGCATCACCCAGGCCAGGCCCAATCCGGCCACAACGCCGGCCCAGAACGCCGCCGTCTCGCTCCAGTGCGCCGTATCGGCGTCCTCCATGACCCGGTCCAGCGCCTCGCCTTCGCCCAGCGCCTCGATCAGGGCGGCGTGCTCCTCGTGCGGGGCCAGCCGGCCGTAATAGAGAAGCGCCGTCCCCGCCGAAATCACCAGCGAAAGCACAAGGCCCGACCACGCCGGAACGCTCAACAGATAGGGAGAGCCCGCGTCCAGAATGGAAAGCCCGTCCGCCACCAGCGTTGCGGTGATAAACAGGCCATAGATCACCGCCACCATCACGGCGAAACCCCGCGCCGGGCCCATCCGCATCGTCTCGAACAGCCATGTCTCGGCGGGCCGCCGCACCCGCTTCGCCTTGTCTTTGCTCATCGTTTCACGCCTCGTCGCCGCGCCCGGCCATTGCCCGTTCGGCGGGCAGGATCACGCGTTGATAGGTTACCGCAATCGCCATCAGAACCGCCCCCAGACCAAGGAAGGACAGGCCCCGCCACATGCCTTGCAGCCCGGCCATGTCCAGCAGGAACACCTTGAACGTTACCAGCGTGAACACGCCCAGCGCCGCATAGCGCAAGACCGGCGTCCGGCGGATCACGCCCGCCGCCATGGCCAGCGCCGCGCCGGCCAGCCACACGGCGGAATAGGCCCACCCTTCCGCATCGCTGACGGCGCCGGAGGAAAGGTCGGGCGCATGGAAGGCGCGCCGGGTCTCAAGGGTTATCCAGGCAAAGAATAATACCGTCGTCAGGAAGGCGGCCGGATTGCCCGCCGCAAATCCCCGCCGCCGCCAGACCACGGTCAGGGCCGCCGCAAGAACGGCCGGAAGGCCATAACCGATCGCCAGCGCGTTGAAGACAGGCGGACCGAAAATCTCCGTCCCGTTGCCGCCCATCCACGGATTGAGCAGGAGAAGCCGCACCAGAAGCACATGGATCACCGCCAGGCTGACCAGCCCCCCTTCCGCCGCGCGTTGCACCAGCGTCAGATCGCCCTTGATCCGCAGCCGCAGCGCCAGCGGAACAGCCAGCCACAAACCGGACTGTATCCCGGCTTCAACCAGCGAATAACCGGCGGTCATGGATCCGCCGTTCAGCACAAGCCTGATGACAATCGCCCCGGTCACCACGGCCAGCGTCATCACCGCGCCTTCCAGCGTCCGCACGACCGCGCTCTCGCGCGCCATGCCGCCGCCTCGCAGAAGCCGCGCCGCGCCCTCCAGCGCCCCCAGCGCCGCCACATAGGACAGAACCAGCCCGCCCGCGGCGATCCACCCGCCGCCCCAATTGACCAGATAGTCTCCCCCGACAGTCAGCTGCAGCACCGTCAGCAGGGTCATGACAATGATCGTCCAGATCAGGGCCGGCATGGCCCAGCGCCGCCACAGCCACGCCGCCGCCGCCGCTTCCGCCGCAATGGCGGCCGCCAGCCACGCATCGCTGAGAACCAGCGCCAGCCCGGCCAGCGCCGCCGCCGATGCGCCAAGGGCATAGGCCGCCGGCGCGGCGGGCCGCTCTTCCGCCTCGTCCCGTCTGACAAAGATTTCCGTTATGGCGCACTCCACCGCCGCTACGGCGAACAGCAGCACGCTCCACATCCAGACGGGCGCCAGCCCGTCCAGCTTCACCGCCATCAGGATCAGGACGCCCACCGGCGCCGCGGCGGCGGCAATCGCCATTGGCCCCGCGCGGCGCAGCCGCGAAAGCGCCAGGTACCCGCCCGCGCCGAACAGCGCCATGAAGAAAATTGCCGCGGTCAGGAACGGGGTGAAGCTTCGTTGCCCGCCATCGGTTGACTCGCTCAGGGCCTCGCCCTCGGCAATGCTCGCCGCCGCCATCCAGTCCGGCCACATGTAAAGCGCGGTTCCCGCGGTCAGGACCGTGATCAGGGGGAACAGGGCAAATCCCTCCCGCCGCCAGGCCGCGCCCATTCCCGCCGTACAGATGACGCCAAGCGCGGCAATCGCCGGGGCGGCGAAATCCCATGAAAGGATCAGCATCAGGCTCAACAGACAGGCCGCGATCAGACAGGCATGGGCCGCCAGCACCGAAACCGGGGATATGTCCACCCACACCCCCGTCAGGTCCGGATCTTCGACAGCCTCGCCTCCATCGCCCTCCCGCCACGCAAAGGCGATCGCCGTCAGGACCAAAGCCGGCAGGTAAATCGCCAGCGCCAGCGCCTGAGAAGGGTCGAACGCGCCCGCCAGCCACAGAAGCGGCCATCCCGCGCCGCCGGCCAGGGACAGCCAGACTGTCCAGCGCCATCGCGCATAACGCGCCACCGCCAGGCTTCCCGCGGTCACCACGAAGACATAGAGGAACAGACCCGCCGCGTTGGGGGACTCCGCGCCGATCAGCAGCGGCGCGGCTAACCCGCCCGCAATGCCGAACCCGGCGATGACCGGCCCGTGCAGCCACGCCAGGAACAGCGCCAGCGCCGCGATGACCGCCAGCAGGCCGAACGCCACTGGCCCGGGGATCAGCGCAAACGCCGCATGGGCGGCATAGACATCGCCGTAAAGCGTGATCAGGCCCGCGCCCGCCAGCACCGGCGGGGCGAGGCTGCGCGCCGCGCCCGCAATATCGGGCTTGCGGCGCAGATATTCGCTGCCCGCCAGCATCGCCGCGCCGGCCGCCGCGGCCAGCGCAACGCGCGCCCACGGCCCCAGAAGCCCCTGATCAAAGGCGTATTTGGCAATGAACAGCCCGCCCAGCGCCAGCGCCGCCCCGGCCAGCCAGACCAGCCA
The DNA here is from genome assembly GCF_013911995.1 of Euryhalocaulis sp. Taxonomy (NCBI): domain Bacteria; kingdom Pseudomonadati; phylum Pseudomonadota; class Alphaproteobacteria; order Maricaulales; family Maricaulaceae; genus Euryhalocaulis; species Euryhalocaulis sp. Next base: position 5,869 of record NZ_JACESD010000018.1, on the reverse strand, counting down.
GTTTCCCGCCAGGCTGGATTCAATTTTCGCAAAGAATGACGGTTCTTTGCCGGGTTGCGCGTCATCGCGCTTCGCGGCGCGCCCGGTTTCTGCGGCCCACTGTGCTCCTGCTCCGGCTTTGGCATCGGTGGGCTCGGGAGCTTTATCTTCCTGTGGCGCAGGGGCTTCGTCCCCGGCTCCGGCGGCCTCTCCCTTGGGTTGTCCGGCCGGCGGGAAAGGCTGCCGCGCCGGCTGGAATCCGGGCGGGCTGGCCGGCGTTTTCCGGTCGGAAGAAAGGCCCAGCTCCTTTTCGATGAGGGCAATCCGCCTCATGGCCGATAGCAGCATCACGAAGCCCGCCCACGCGATCGCGCAGGTCGCCACAAACAGCAAAACAAGAAATCCGACCAACCGCCCTGTCTCCCCTCAAAGCGTAACGCCTGTCTTGAGGGCAGAGCATATACGGACGGGGCGCGGGCGCGACCCCGCTCCGGAAATTTTTATAAAGGCCGGAAGGGTTTACGCGTCCGGGCGGCCGTCGGGGGAGGTCACGTCCTCGAAGAAGCGTTTCACCTTGCCCATGAAGCCGTGGCTTTCCGGGTGGCAGTCGCCGTCATTGCAGCTCACCTCGCGGAATTCCTCCAGCAGGGCGCGCTGCTCCGGGTTCAGGCGGCGCGGCGTTTCCACGAACAGCTCCACCATCATGTCGCCGCGCTGGGCGCTGCGCAGCTGGCTCATGCCCTCGCCGCGAAGACGCATCTGCTTGCCGGTCTGGGATCCTTCGGGGATTTTCACCCGCTTGCGGCCGCCATCAATGGTCGGGGCCTCGATCTCCCCGCCCAGCGCCGCGGTCGCCATGGGCACGCAGGCGCGGCAATAGAGATTCGGCCCGTCGCGTTCGAACAGATCATGCGGGCGCACGGACACGAACAGATAGAGATCGCCTTGCGGCCCGCCGCGCGCCCCGGCGTCGCCTTCGCCGGAAAGGCGGATGCGCGTGCCGTCTTCAACCCCGGCCGGAATATTCACCATCAGATGGCGTTTCTCGCGGACCAGCCCGATGCCGTCGCAATCGACGCACGGGTTTTTCACATAGCGGCCCTGCCCGCCGCAGGTGGGGCAGGCGCGCTCCATCGTGAAGAAGCCTTGCGTGGCGCGCACGCGTCCCGCGCCGGCGCAGGTCGGGCAGGTCTCGGGCTCGGTGCCCGCTTCCGCGCCGCTGCCGTTACAGCCGCCGCATTGCACGGCGGAGGCGACAGCGACTTGCGCTTCCTTGCCCTTGAAGGCGTCTTCCAGCGTAATTTCCACATCGGCGCGAATGTCCGCGCCCCGGGCCGGGCCGTTGCGCCCGGCATGTCCGCTCCGGCGTCCGCCGCGGCCGAAAATGTCTGCTCCGAAAACCTGTTCGAAAATATCGGCGAAATCGGCCGCCCCGGCCTGTCCGCCGCCGCCAAACCCGCCATTTCCGTTCACGCCGTCATGGCCGAACCGGTCATAGGCGGCGCGCTTCTGCGGATCTGACAGGACCGCATAAGCCTCGTTCACTTCCTTGAACTTGGTCTCGGCGTCCGGACAACCGCCATTCTGGTCGGGATGAAATTTCATCGCCAGCTTGCGGTAGGATGATTTCAGGACCGCCGCATCGGCGCCCCGGTCACAGCCCAGAATTTCGTAATAGTCGCGGCGTGCGCTCATAGCCCGCGCCCTTCCTTTTTCCCCCGGTGAAACGCCCGCCCCGGGGTCGATCCGGGGCGGGCGGTCAGGTCCATGCTCAGCGCGTTTTACGCGCTTTTCTTGTCGTCGTTCTCGTCGACTTCCTCGAACTCGGCGTCCACGACATCCTCGTCGCCGCCGGCCTCGCTGGAAGCCTGTTCGCCCCCGCCTTCGGCGTCAGCGCCTTGCGCGCCGTCGCCATACACGGCCTCGCCGATCTTCATGGAAGCCTGCGCCAAGGTCTGCATCTTGGCCTGAATGGCCTCCAGATCGTCGCCCTCGGCGGCGGTCTTCAGCTCGCCCACGGCGGATTCGACGGCCGATTTCGTCTCGGCCGGCACTTTGTCGCCGTGCTCTTCCAGCTGTTTCTCGCTCTGATGGATCAGCGACTCGGACTGGTTCTTGGCTTCCACCAGCTCGCGGCGCTTCTTGTCTTCCTCGGCGTGCGATTCCGCATCGCTCACCATGTTCTCGATCTCGTCGTCGGAAAGACCGCCAGAGGCCTGGATGCGGATCTGCTGCTCCTTGCCGGTGGCCTTGTCTTTCGCGGAGACGTTGACGATGCCGTTGGCGTCGATGTCGAACGTGACCTCGATCTGCGGAACCCCGCGCGGGGCGCCCGGAATGCCGACCAGATCGAACTGGCCCAGAACCTTGTTGTCGGCCGCCATCTCGCGCTCACCCTGGAAGACGCGGATCGTTACCGCGGTCTGGTTGTCCTCGGCGGTGGAGAAGGTCTGCGACTTCTTGGTCGGGATCGTGGTGTTGCGGTCGATCAGGCGCGTGAACACCCCGCCCAGCGTCTCGATGCCGAGCGACAGCGGCGTCACGTCCAGCAGCAGCACGTCTTTCACGTCGCCCTGCAGAACGCCGGCCTGGATGGCCGCGCCCATGGCGACAACCTCGTCCGGGTTCACGCCCTTGTGCGGATCCATGCCGAAGAAGTTCTTCACCGTCTCCTGCACTTTGGGCATGCGGGTCATGCCGCCGACCAGCACAACATCGTCGATGTCGTTCTGCTTGATGCCGGCGTCTTTCAGCGCCGATTCCATCGGACCGATCGTGCGCTTGATCAGGTCCTCTACCAGGCTCTCCAGCTTGGAGCGCGACAGCTTGATGTTCAGGTGTTTCGGGCCGGAGGAATCGGCCGTGATGAAGGGCAGGTTCACCTCATAGGAGGAGGCGGAGCTGAGCTCCTTCTTCGCCTTTTCGGATTCTTCCTTCAGGCGCTGCAGGGCCAGCTTGTCCTTGCGCAGGTCGATGCCCTGCTCTTTTTTGAACTCGTCGGCCAGGTAATCGACAATCCGCATGTCGAAATCTTCGCCGCCAAGGAAGGTGTCGCCGTTGGTGGCCTTCACCTCGAACACGCCGTCGCCGATTTCCAGCACGGAAATATCGAACGTGCCGCCGCCAAGGTCATAGACCGCGATGGTCTTGCCTTCGTTCTTGTCCAGGCCATAGGCCAGCGCGGCCGCTGTCGGCTCGTTGATGATGCGCAGCACTTCCAGACCGGCGATCTTGCCGGCGTCCTTGGTGGCCTGACGCTGGGAGTCGTCAAAATAGGCCGGGACGGTGATCACCGCCTTCTCGACGGTCTCGCCCAGATAGCTCTCGGCGGTTTCCTTCATCTTCTGCAGGATGAAGGCGGAGATTTCGGACGGGGAGTATTTCTTCTCGCGGCCCTGCACCCACGCATCGCCATTCTGCCCTTCGGTGATCTCGTAAGGAACAAGGTCCTTGTCCTTTTTCACCGTGGGGTCGCTCATCCGGCGGCCGATCAGGCGCTTGATGGCGTAATAGGTGTGGTCCGGGTTGGTGACGGCCTGCCGGCGGGCGGGCTGGCCGATCAGGCGTTCGCCGTCCTCGTTGAACGCGACCACGGACGGGGTCGTCCGCGCGCCTTCGGAATTTTCGAGAACCTTGGGCTTTCCGCCTTCCATGACAGCGACCACGGAATTGGTCGTGCCAAGGTCAATGCCAATCACTTTGCTCATGTGTCGTTTTCCTCTTCGCGGCCGGCCGCGCGCTTACGGAACAAACATACAGGCCCAACTTGGCGCCCTGTTCCAGCGAGCAACCTCCTTCACGTTCTTCGTGCGTCGACTTTAGCTCGTTTAATCATGACCTTGCTTCAAGGCCATGACCTTTCGGAAAGGCGATATGGGGAGAGTCTCTGCCCTTGCAAGGCGCCGGGCCGCAACGAAACGGGCCTGTCCGGGACTCCGCGGCGGGCCGGGCTTGAGGCGCCGCCCGCGCGCCGGTATCACTGCCCGTCCAAAGGGCCGCCAATGCGGCGCTGGAGGGGGAGCCGCGTAAGAGCCCATGCTGTTTCACGAGCCGGCGTTTCTGCTGGCCTTCCTCCCCGCCTGTCTGCTCGTCTTTCATGTATTGCGCCGCTACACGTTCGGCGGCGCCCTCATATCGCTGCTGGCCTTTTCCCTGCTTTTCTATGCGTGGTGGAAGCCGCCCTATCTGATCCTGCTGATTGTCTCGATCGCGCTCAATTACGGCGCGGCGCGCCTGATCATAAAGTCGGACGGCAAGGCGCGGCGAAACTGGCTGATACTGGGCGTTGCGTTCAATCTGGGACTGATCGGGGTTTTCAAATACCTGCCGCTGATCGGCGAGACGATGGGTTTCGTGGGCGGGGCGTTCAATATCGCCGCCGCCGGGCCGCCCTACAGCTTGCCCGAACTGATCCTGCCCATCGGCATTTCCTTCTACACGTTCCAGCAGATCGCCTTTCTGGCGGACGTCCATGCCGGAATCACCAAACTGCCGCCGCTGCGCCGCTATGGCCTGTTCGTCTCGTTCTTCCCGCAACTGATCGCCGGCCCCATCGTCCACCACGCGGAGATGATGCCCCAGCTCCGGCGGGAAAATTATTCCGTCGACCTGACCAAGGTGACGGAGGGGATGTTCTTCTTCGCCGCGGGCCTGTTCAAGAAGGTCGTGATCGCGGACGGCATCGCCATCTACGCCAACCGCTTCTTCACTCTGGATCTGGGCGAAACCGCGGTCAGCACGGCCGACGCATGGCTGGGCGCGCTGGCCTACTCGCTGCAGCTCTATTTCGATTTCTCGGGCTATTCGGACATGGCCATCGGCCTGGCCCTGATGTTCGGCGTGCGCCTGCCGATCAATTTCGCCTCGCCCTACAAGGCGGACTCGATCATCGATTTCTGGCGGCGCTGGCACATCACCCTGTCGCGCTTCCTGCGCGACTATCTCTATATCCCGCTGGGCGGGAACCGGCGCGGGCGGCCGCGGCGCTATATCAATCTGTTCATCACCATGCTGCTGGGCGGCTTGTGGCACGGCGCGGGCTGGACCTTCGTGTTCTGGGGCGGCCTGCACGGCGTGTTCCTCGCCCTCAATCACGGCTGGAACGCGCTCCTCAAAGGGCTGGGCCTGAAGGCGGTCACCGATAACGCCGCCGGATACTGGATCGGCCGGCTGGCGACCTTCGCGCTGGTGGTGATCGCCTGGGTGCCGTTCCGGGCCGAAAGCATCGCCTTCACCACTGCTGCCTGGCGCGCCATGTTCGGCCTTGCGGGCGAGGACTCGGGCAAGGCGCTCTATGCTTTTGACGGCGGCTGGCCCAAGCCGCTGGAATGGCTGGCCGCCCCGGTTGATTTCAACCTGCTGACCGTGCCGCCGGTATTATGGATATTTCTGGCGCTCGTCATTGCGTGGTTCGCGCCCAACACCCAGCAATTTGCCCGCTGGTGCGGCTATCGCAGCGACGGCGCGGGGCGCAACGGTCTCAGCCTCGCATCGCCCCTGCGCAGCGCGGTCTTTGTCTCGGCCTTCGCCCTGTTCGTGTTCGCCGCCGCCAGCCGGCTGATCAATGCGGGGGCCAAGATCGAATTCCTCTATTTCCAGTTCTAGGGACGGAAAACTTGACCTTCTGGCGTTTCCTTCTCTGTCTCCTGATCATCCCCGCCGCGGCGCTGGCGGTGGCGGCGCCGCGCTATGTCGCCGACCCTTATGGCGTGTTCAATCCGCCCGAAGGGGTGATCAGCGGCAACCGCCCGAACCTGCGCTTCATCAAGCATCTCAAGCTGTCGCAGTCCTGCCGCGCGGGCGAGGGCTATGTTCTCGGCACCTCGCGCGCCACCGGCTATGACGTCGAGACGCTGGAGGACATCTACGGCTTCCCCTTCTTCAACTACAC